>NZ_JBGQQW010000111.1:0-200 GCF_045528485.1 Desemzia sp. FAM 23990 | reverse complement strand
ATAATTGGGGTGAAGTCGTAACAAGGTAGCCGTATCGGAAGGTGCGGCTGGATCACCTCCTTTCTAAGGAATTAACGGAATCCTACACGGTTCGCTTTTACTTTGTTTAGTTTTGAGAGGTTTAGTCTCTCAGAATAGTGTTCTTTGAAAACTGGATATTGTCTAATAGAAACATTTAAGTAAGAAACCGAGAAACACAC
>NZ_JBGQQW010000110.1:0-242 GCF_045528485.1 Desemzia sp. FAM 23990 | reverse complement strand
ATTGCCAAACTTCTTATTGAAAATCCTAACCCATTTCGTTAAAAAGTGATTGGCTTCCTCCATAGATTGTATTCCAGCTAATTCTAAATCTACAGGAAGTCGTGATTGAACAGTTCCGTTTAAGCGCTCTACGCGGCCTTTAGCTTGTGGAATAGAGGAGGTTTTAATCTCAATACCGAGTTGATGACAGGCAAAACCAAACTGGGTAAAGGTATCTTCTTCGACCGCTTTCATGGCTTTTG
>NZ_JBGQQW010000109.1:0-251 GCF_045528485.1 Desemzia sp. FAM 23990 | reverse complement strand
TTCCTCCTTCTTGATAGTCTTGAATTAATCTGTTGACTTGCCTCATCGAGAGCCCAAGTTCAACACAAGCTCTCTTTTTTTCCTTTCTTTTTTCTGCCACAGCTTTTATTACTTTATATTTCTTATCACTAGTGTTGCATAAATATAGTCAGAATATTCTGAATTATTATTTTCTTGAAAAAAGTAAAAAAAATCGAATGCTTACGCAAAGGATGACTATTTCCAGAAAATTTTGCTTATTTAGCTGATTC
>NZ_JBGQQW010000108.1:0-254 GCF_045528485.1 Desemzia sp. FAM 23990 | reverse complement strand
AGACAACTAGGATGTTGGCTCAGAAGCAGCCATCATTTAAAGAGTGCGTAATAGCTCACTAGTCGAGTGACCCTGCGCCGAAAATTTACCGGGGCTAAACATAACACCGAAACTGTGGATAGAACCATTAGGTTCTATGGTAGGAGAGCGTTCTAAGGGCGTTGAAGCTAGATCGTGAGGACTAGTGGAGCGCTTAGAAGTGAGAATGCCGGTATGAGTAGCGAAAGACGGGTGAGAATCCCGTCCACCGAATG
>NZ_JBGQQW010000107.1:0-254 GCF_045528485.1 Desemzia sp. FAM 23990 | reverse complement strand
CATTCGGTGGACGGGATTCTCACCCGTCTTTCGCTACTCATACCGGCATTCTCACTTCTAAGCGCTCCACTAGTCCTCACGATCTAGCTTCAACGCCCTTAGAACGCTCTCCTACCATAGAACCTAAGGTTCTATCCACAGTTTCGGTGTTATGTTTAGCCCCGGTAAATTTTCGGCGCAGGGTCACTCGACTAGTGAGCTATTACGCACTCTTTAAATGATGGCTGCTTCTGAGCCAACATCCTAGTTGTCTA
>NZ_JBGQQW010000106.1:0-255 GCF_045528485.1 Desemzia sp. FAM 23990 | reverse complement strand
GATGGACACACCGCTGGTGTACCAGTTGTTCTGCCAAGAGCATCGCTGGGTAGCTATGTGTGGAAGGGATAAACGCTGAAAGCATCTAAGCGTGAAGCCCCCCTCAAGATGAGATTTCCCATCACGTCAGTGAGTAAGACCCCTGAAAGATGATCAGGTAGATAGGTTGGAAGTGGAAGTCTAGTGATAGATGGAGCGGACCAATACTAATCGGTCGAGGACTTAACCAAAGTTTTTAGGTGGATTCGAAGAATC
>NZ_JBGQQW010000105.1:0-255 GCF_045528485.1 Desemzia sp. FAM 23990 | reverse complement strand
CCCAACGGGAACTTCGTTGGTTGTTGGAAGGATTAAAAATTGATCAACCTAAAGCCATTTCAACGGCTCAAAAAGGAGGTGCTTTTTAACCCTAAAGCCTTGATTTAATGCGATTTTTTAATGATTTCACCTTTAGAATTTGATATAATAAAGCATACGTATTTCAAAGAAAAAAGGTGGTGAAATCCATGCCGACAAAAGCCGAATTAGAACGTCAAAATCAAGAATTAATGAACCAACTCTCCGAGTTAACTA
>NZ_JBGQQW010000104.1:0-255 GCF_045528485.1 Desemzia sp. FAM 23990 | reverse complement strand
TGCCGACAAAAGCCGAATTAGAACGTCAAAATCAAGAATTAATGAACCAACTCTCCGAGTTAACTAATAAATTGGATACCATCATGACTCAAAATATGGATCTATCAAACCAAGTATTTAAACTGACGAAGATGCTTTTTGGCTCTCGCAGTGAAAAGACAAAGGGAACGAACGAAGAGATTGATGGGAATCAGACATCGTTATTTGATGAAGAGTCCGATTTTTTCGTCCCAATGAATGAGGAAGAAGGTGAAT
>NZ_JBGQQW010000103.1:0-255 GCF_045528485.1 Desemzia sp. FAM 23990 | reverse complement strand
GCGCTTAAACGGAACTGTTCAATCACGACTTCCTGTAGATTTAGAATTAGCTGGAATACAATCTATGGAGGAAGCCAATCACTTTTTAACGAAATGGGTTAGGATTTTCAATAAGAAGTTTGGCAATGAGACGAAGGAATCCATCTATGAAAACGCACCAACTAAATCAGAAATCAATTTATTATTAGCACGAGTAGCGAATAGAAAAGTGGATAGTGGGCATCATATTCGGTATCAAAATAACCATTACCTGCC
>NZ_JBGQQW010000102.1:0-255 GCF_045528485.1 Desemzia sp. FAM 23990 | reverse complement strand
GCGCTTAAACGGAACTGTTCAATCACGACTTCCTGTAGATTTAGAATTAGCTGGAATACAATCTATGGAGGAAGCCAATCACTTTTTAACGAAATGGGTTAGGATTTTCAATAAGAAGTTTGGCAATAAGACGAAGGAATCCATCTATGAAAACGCACCAACTAAATCAGAAATCAATTTATTATTAGCACGAGTAGCGAATAGAAAAGTGGATAGTGGGCATCATATTCGGTATCAAAATAACCATTACCTGCC
>NZ_JBGQQW010000101.1:0-255 GCF_045528485.1 Desemzia sp. FAM 23990 | reverse complement strand
CAGCGACCTTGTTTACCCAATCCACTAATGTTCGGCTGTAGAGAGTTAATCCAAGTCGACTCCAGTCTTTCAGTTGTCGTTCCAAAGGAACGAACTGTTCGAACTTCATATAAGCGGCTTCTGCAATCATTGATGGACTGGCAATACTTCCTGGTAAGGCTCGTTTCAATGATGGAGCAGTTTGTATCTGATTTGTACCGCTTTTTTTACACTGACGACATTCATAACTATGTACATGATGCAACTGTCGAATAA
>NZ_JBGQQW010000100.1:0-255 GCF_045528485.1 Desemzia sp. FAM 23990 | reverse complement strand
ACAAGCTGTATCGTTGTTAACTCCCTTTTCTATTAGCCATACAAAAGTAAAATCTGTACTGGATAAAGTAGGTAGTTTACAAAAGAACTATACAGAAAATCGTCTTTTGGATATCAATCAAGTAGAAAAACCAAAACATAAAAAGAAAGTTCCCTTTCTGTTCATAGAAGGCGATGGTTTAATGTATAAGGCGACTAAAAAGAAACGAGGAGAAATTCATCGTATTCAAATCGCCGAAGGAGTAGAGAAAAATGG
>NZ_JBGQQW010000099.1:0-255 GCF_045528485.1 Desemzia sp. FAM 23990 | reverse complement strand
TATTCATGGGTTAAAAAATACCAACTTAAAGGGTCCGACGGACTTAAAGATCTTCGTGGTCAAAATAAACCAGAGAATGAATTAACGGATACTGAACGGTTGAAATTTCGTATTAAAGAACTTGAAGCACGAAATGAATATCTTGAAATGCAGAAAGATATTGAAAAAAAGTTGTTAGAGCTCAATCAAAGGTACGACCATTTTCGCTAAGTCGTCAAGAGACACAATACATTGTCGTGTTTGAGCTCCATCAAG
>NZ_JBGQQW010000098.1:0-255 GCF_045528485.1 Desemzia sp. FAM 23990 | reverse complement strand
CGCCACTCTTCTTTCTCGGTGCAAGCACCGATAGGAAGCGTTCGACTTGCATGTATTAGGCACGCCGCCAGCGTTCGTCCTGAGCCAGGATCAAACTCTCATAAAAGTTGCAGACCGAAGTCTGCTTGTTTTAATGATGCTTGTAGCTCATTAATTGATTGCTAGCGAATAAATATTCACTAATTTGTTTGTTTTGGCACTTGCCAAAACTTCCTTACACGTTTGGTTCGTCTTACTTTGTTTAGTTTTCAAAGG
>NZ_JBGQQW010000097.1:0-255 GCF_045528485.1 Desemzia sp. FAM 23990 | reverse complement strand
TCATTCGGTGGACGGGATTCTCACCCGTCTTTCGCTACTCATACCGGCATTCTCACTTCTAAGCGCTCCACTAGTCCTCACGATCTAGCTTCAACGCCCTTAGAACGCTCTCCTACCATAGAACCTACTGGTTCTATCCACAGTTTCGGTGTTATGTTTAGCCCCGGTAAATTTTCGGCGCAGGGTCACTCGACTAGTGAGCTATTACGCACTCTTTAAATGATGGCTGCTTCTGAGCCAACATCCTAGTTGTCT
>NZ_JBGQQW010000096.1:0-255 GCF_045528485.1 Desemzia sp. FAM 23990 | reverse complement strand
TTTCGTAAAAGAAGGGGAGAAAAAGCCTCTCCTTTGAGAAAACCCATTTCTTTATCCAACGGATAAAGGGCTTTTTCTCCTGCCTTTTTCATTCTTCTTCGTTTAAAGTTTACTTTGCCAAAGAGAAATTGAATGGTACGAGTATCTCGTTTTTCTATTTTATAGCCCGTTTTTTTATATTCTTCAGCTAAAGCATCATCCATACATTCTAAAGCTTCTCCGGTTATTTCACTGATCCACTCTGAAAAATAGGCG
>NZ_JBGQQW010000095.1:0-255 GCF_045528485.1 Desemzia sp. FAM 23990 | reverse complement strand
GGACGGGTGAGTAACACGTGGGTAACCTACCTATAAGCGGGGGATAACATTCGGAAACGGATGCTAATACCGCATAGATCTTAATGCCTCCTGGCATTGGGAAGAAAGACGGCTTCGGCTGTCACTTATAGATGGACCCGCGGCGCATTAGTTAGTTGGTGAGGTAATGGCTCACCAAGACGATGATGCGTAGCCGACCTGAGAGGGTGATCGGCCACACTGGGACTGAGACACGGCCCAGACTCCTACGGGAGG
>NZ_JBGQQW010000094.1:0-255 GCF_045528485.1 Desemzia sp. FAM 23990 | reverse complement strand
GTGTGTTTCTCGGTTTCTTACTTAAATGTTTCTATTAGACAATATCCAGTTTTCAAAGAACACTATTCTGAGAGACTAAACCTCTCAAAACTAAACAAAGTAAAAGCGAACCGTGTAGGATTCCGTTCATTCCTTAGAAAGGAGGTGATCCAGCCGCACCTTCCGATACGGCTACCTTGTTACGACTTCACCCCAATTATCTGTCCCACCTTAGGCGGCTGGCTCCCGAAGGTTACCTCACCGACTTTGGGTGTT
>NZ_JBGQQW010000093.1:0-255 GCF_045528485.1 Desemzia sp. FAM 23990 | reverse complement strand
ACAAATAGTTAGAGCCCGTTAATGGGTGATAGCGTGCCTTTTGTAGAATGAACCGGCGAGTTACGATTACATGCGAGGTTAAGTTGATAAGACGGAGCCGTAGCGAAAGCGAGTCTGAATAGGGCGTCTGAGTATGTGGTCGTAGACCCGAAACCAGGTGACCTACCCATGTCCAGGTTGAAGGTGCGGTAAAACGCACTGGAGGACCGAACCCACGTACGTTGAAAAGTGCGGGGATGAGGTGTGGGTAGCGGA
>NZ_JBGQQW010000092.1:0-255 GCF_045528485.1 Desemzia sp. FAM 23990 | reverse complement strand
TCAATAGAACTAAACAGCTTTTTTTCCGATTTTTCAGTTGTCCAAAAAAAGAGCGCAAGCGATTGCGATTAATGTTATCTACATTCATCGCAATGACGGATAAGGCAATCGTAGTCAAGGTAGTTTCGCGGAGTTTGGTGCGGATATTTTCCATACCGAAACAACGCTTCAGTAAACTGAAGCCGCGCTCAACTTCTACACGATCTGCATTATCGCGATATTCGATTTCTTTGTCTCTGGTTTGGTCTTTCTTTG
>NZ_JBGQQW010000091.1:0-255 GCF_045528485.1 Desemzia sp. FAM 23990 | reverse complement strand
TGGAAGTGTTGGTCAATCAACCTGAGGCAACTTATGTATTCGATCGTGGTTACCTAGATTTCGAACGAATGGATAAAATGCACTGGAATGGTTATTTCTTTGTGACGAGAATCAAAAAGAATACAAAGGTTCATGTTTTGGAAACATTAGCAGCTTCCAAAGAAGACTCTATTATCAGCGACCAATTGGTCGCATTAGGTGCTCAAAACTATCTAACTTCCCGATTTCGTTTAGTGACTATTCAAGATCAAAAAG
>NZ_JBGQQW010000090.1:0-255 GCF_045528485.1 Desemzia sp. FAM 23990 | reverse complement strand
TCCGCTACCCACACCTCATCCCCGCACTTTTCAACGTACGTGGGTTCGGTCCTCCAGTGCGTTTTACCGCACCTTCAACCTGGACATGGGTAGGTCACCTGGTTTCGGGTCTACGACCACATACTCAAACGCCCTATTCAGACTCGCTTTCGCTACGGCTCCGTCTTATCAACTTAACCTCGCATGTAATCGTAACTCGCCGGTTCATTCTACAAAAGGCACGCTATCACCCATTAACGGGCTCTAACTATTTGT
>NZ_JBGQQW010000089.1:0-255 GCF_045528485.1 Desemzia sp. FAM 23990 | reverse complement strand
AAAAGACCAGTTTTGATGCCTACAATGAAGCTTCTGTGTTGGTTCAAGCTGTCCGCCGTTTCTACGATCGAAACGGACGTTATCCTGAGCGGGTTCTTGCCGACAAGATCTATCGAAATCGAGAAAACAGGTCTTACTGCAAAATACGAGGCATTCGCCTAGCCGGACCATCACTTGGTCGTCCAAAGAAAGACCAAACCAGAGACAAAGAAATCGAATATCGCGATAATGCAGATCGTGTAGAAGTTGAGCGCG
>NZ_JBGQQW010000088.1:0-255 GCF_045528485.1 Desemzia sp. FAM 23990 | reverse complement strand
CTTTTTGATCTTGAATAGTCACTAAACGAAATCGGGAAGTTAGATAGTTTTGAGCACCTAATGCGACCAATTGGTCGCTGATAATAGAGTCTTCTTTGGAAGCTGCTAATGTTTCCAAAACATGAACTTTTGTATTCTTTTTGATTCTCGTCACAAAGAAATAACCATTCCAGTGCATTTTATCCATTCGTTCGAAATCTAGGTAACCACGATCGAATACATAAGTTGCCTCAGGTTGATTGACCAACACTTCCA
>NZ_JBGQQW010000087.1:0-257 GCF_045528485.1 Desemzia sp. FAM 23990 | reverse complement strand
ATGTGTGGTGACGATGGCAAGAAGGTCACACCTGTTCCCATGCCGAACACAGTAGTTAAGCTTCTTAGCGCCGAAGGTAGTGAGGGGTTTCCCCTTGTGAGACTAGGACGTTGCCGCGCATATAGTTTTTGGAGGTTTAGCTCAGTTGGGAGAGCATCTGCCTTACAAGCAGAGGGTCAGCGGTTCGAGCCCGTTAACCTCCACCATGAGTCATTAGCTCAGTTGGTAGAGCATCTGACTTTTAATCAGAGGGTCGC
>NZ_JBGQQW010000086.1:0-282 GCF_045528485.1 Desemzia sp. FAM 23990 | reverse complement strand
TCACCGTCATCACTAGAACGCTTAATTTGACCATCTTCTCCGACAATCATTGCAGAGCAAGAGTGATTGGCCTTGTGATGCTCTTTCTTAATCTGAGCGATATACTCCCTTCCTTCTTCTTCATTGCTAATGCGTTTCAAGTGACAAATAAAACGAGATTTTTTGATTTCTTCTTCAACGATTCCATCGTTGGCAATTGTTTTGTAATCCATAAAAAAATTTTATCATAAAAAGGTGAATTCAAACATATTTTCGAATAGAAAGATATGATACCTAAAGAAT
>NZ_JBGQQW010000085.1:0-284 GCF_045528485.1 Desemzia sp. FAM 23990 | reverse complement strand
ATACTAATAACCAGAATGGGATTGCCAAAGCCTTGTCACACTATGGTTTGATTCACTTTGAAACAGAGAATTCATTTACCAGTGATGATGATAATTTCAACAAGGTTAAGGATTTCCACCATTTGATGGATGGCTCAACTACCGATATGCCTCGTGTTTACGGTATTGAGGAAGCTAGTCACCGTTCGGACTTCAAGTTGGAAGAAATTGTCGAATTCCTCTATGCTTCATCAGGTGGGGACAAGCGTGTCTTTGGTCAGGCTGTTCTGGATTTGCATGCTGCT
>NZ_JBGQQW010000084.1:0-288 GCF_045528485.1 Desemzia sp. FAM 23990 | reverse complement strand
ATTAAATGAGCTGTTGAGTGTCTTAATACTTCAAGCGCATTTTCATGATCAGGGGTAACGATCTCCAAATCACCGTCTTCATTCAAAGGTTGATTATAATCAACTAACTCCCCATTCCACTTTCCTGCCAGCCCCTTTTTTTCAAGTGACTTTGCGATACTGCTTGCTATATCTTTTGGTGTTGCACCGGATTCTACTTTTTTTATAGAACCATCTGGTAATTTAACTGCTATTTCTGACATTGATTTTCCTCCTATTATAATGTGATTTTATTTATTCAATGGATTT
>NZ_JBGQQW010000083.1:0-307 GCF_045528485.1 Desemzia sp. FAM 23990 | reverse complement strand
AAATGAGGTCAAAGAAATGGTCCGAGTTCTTCTCTTGGAAATGGAAAAGTAAAAGTTGGTAGAGTTCATAATGTTCTCTCAGTTCTTGAGAGTATGACAGTAGCTTTTCTAGGATTTCCTTGTTGGTTAAATGCGCACGAAAAGTCGGACGATAAAAGCGTTTATCGTTGAGTTTGCGACTATCTTGTTGGATCAGTTTCCAGTAGCGTTTCAGGGCACGATATTCCTGTGACTGACGGTCCAAATGGTTCATGATTTGAATGCGGACGCGGTTCATAGCACGACTAAGGTGTTGCACAATGTGAAA
>NZ_JBGQQW010000082.1:0-312 GCF_045528485.1 Desemzia sp. FAM 23990 | reverse complement strand
ATAGTACGGTGAAAAAATATCATATTTCCAGTTTTTCAGTTCTACAACGATGGATTAACCTATATAATAGTGGAAAAGAACTAAAATCAACGAGTATGGGGAGATCTAAGACCACTATGACTAAAGGGCGTAAAACAACATTTGAAGAACGATTGGAAATCACACAATTTACTATTGCCAGAGACAATGACTATCAGGGGGCTATTGAAAAGTATGGTGTATCTTACCAACAAATCTATTCATGGGTTAAAAAATACCAACTTAAAGGGTCCGACGGACTTAAAGATCTTCGTGGTCAAAATAAACCAGAGA
>NZ_JBGQQW010000081.1:0-313 GCF_045528485.1 Desemzia sp. FAM 23990 | reverse complement strand
TATTAGTTTAACAAATTATAGTTTTAATTGTCGGCCTATACCTGAATAATTCATAGCTCTAAATTTAAGCTATTTTTTTGAACAAAGTGCCTATATTTAAATTAGGCAGATACATTCTTCCAAAATAATGTGTTTTCGAACAGGATATCTACGGAAGAAGGCTATAATAAAAATTATTTGTCTATTTAAGGGCAGACTGACCCCTTGGAAAAATAGGTTAAAAATTTTTACGATAACTAGCCTAAATCCATTGCCTAGATCGCCGTAGGCGTTCAAAAACCTTATAAAATTCAGTTTGATACACATGATAACT
>NZ_JBGQQW010000080.1:0-338 GCF_045528485.1 Desemzia sp. FAM 23990 | reverse complement strand
AGTGAGGGGTTTCCCCTTGTGAGACTAGGACGTTGCCGCGCATATAGTTATTCCGCAATAGCTCAGTTGGTAGTAGCGCGTGACTGTTAATCACGATGTCGTAGGTTCGAGTCCTACTTGCGGAGTTTTGATTAAAATTATTTTTAATCTGAAAAACGGCACTACTCATTAATGAACTAGTGGTAGTTGTGTGGTTTTTCTTTTTCATTGCGGAGGTTTAGCTCAGTTGGGAGAGCATCTGCCTTACAAGCAGAGGGTCAGCGGTTCGAGCCCGTTAACCTCCACCATGAGTCATTAGCTCAGTTGGTAGAGCATCTGACTTTTAATCAGAGGGTCGC
>NZ_JBGQQW010000079.1:0-373 GCF_045528485.1 Desemzia sp. FAM 23990 | reverse complement strand
GTTTGAACATCAAGGAAGTAATCTTCATGATGAAGAATAGCGATTGAACATCAAGGAAGTAATCTTCATGATGAAGAATAGCGATTGAACATCAAGGAAGTAATCTTCATGATGAAGAATAGCGATTGAACATCAAGGAAGTAATCTTCATGATGAAGAATAGCGTTTGAACATCAAGGAAGCAAACTCCATGATGAAGATCAGCGATTGAACATCAAGGAAGTAATCTTCATGATGAAGAATGGCGTTTGAACATCAAGGAAGTAATCTTCATGATGAAGAATAGCGATTGAACATCAAGGAAGTAATCTTCATGATGAAGAATAGCGATTGAACATCAAGGAAGTAATCTTCATGATGAAGAATAGCGATT
>NZ_JBGQQW010000078.1:0-378 GCF_045528485.1 Desemzia sp. FAM 23990 | reverse complement strand
AGACGAAGGAATCCATCTATGAAAACGCACCAACTAAATCAGAAATCAATTTATTATTAGCACGAGTAGCGAATAGAAAAGTGGATAGTGGGCATCATATTCGGTATCAAAATAACCATTACCTGCCTACGGAAGGCAGTGAAGAGCACTACTTCACGCGAAGATCAAAGGCGCTGGTTATCGAAGCGTTTAACGGAGATATCTATGTAAATATAGCTGAAAAAATATACACCACAAGGAGACTGAAAGAGCATGACTACTACTCACAAGAGTTTGATCCGATTCCAGAGCAAAAAAAAGAAAGACGCCAGTATATTCCCCCACAATCTCACCCGTGGAAACTAGAATCTTTCAAAAGATATCTTCGCAGTGTCGGAA
>NZ_JBGQQW010000077.1:0-385 GCF_045528485.1 Desemzia sp. FAM 23990 | reverse complement strand
TTAATGCCTCTTTATAAAAGAGGGCTTGGAGAGAATCTTAGAGGCATTGGAACATGCGAGAGTAACCATAGACCTTATAGTTACCGAGTAAAAGGACACGGGAAATACTGGTCTAAGGATGGTGTAAAAAACGTAGTTTATGTGATAGAAGGACTGAAGAACGAAACATTGGAGCATGCCATTTTAGAAGAAATGCCTGAATACAATAAGCAGCAAAGCGATCAGTATAAAGAAGCCCTTAAAGCTGCGCATAAACGAGTTGCTCATCAACCACATGAAGGAGTACGCCACGGTTCTATTTTTCATATCAGTTCCTCTAGCAGCAGTATTGGTCGGTTAAATAAAGTGTTGAGTACAGTTTAAAGTACAACCCTCATAAAAAATG
>NZ_JBGQQW010000076.1:0-394 GCF_045528485.1 Desemzia sp. FAM 23990 | reverse complement strand
GATGGACACACCGCTGGTGTACCAGTTGTTCTGCCAAGAGCATCGCTGGGTAGCTATGTGTGGAAGGGATAAACGCTGAAAGCATCTAAGCGTGAAGCCCCCCTCAAGATGAGATTTCCCATCACGTAAGTGAGTAAGACCCCTGAAAGATGATCAGGTAGATAGGTTGGAAGTGGAAGTCTAGCGATAGATGGAGCGGACCAATACTAATCGGTCGAGGACTTAACCAAAGTTTTTAGGTGGATTCAAGGAATCTGAACAAATGGACATTAGACAAATCCAGTTTTGAGAGTACACTATTCTCACACATATGTGTGGTGACGATGGCAAGAAGGTCACACCTGTTCCCATGCCGAACACAGTAGTTAAGCTTCTTAGCGCCGAAGGTAGTGAG
>NZ_JBGQQW010000075.1:0-398 GCF_045528485.1 Desemzia sp. FAM 23990 | reverse complement strand
TTAATGCCTCTTTATAAAAGAGGGCTTGGAGAGAATCTTAGAGGCATTGGAACATGCGAGAGTAACCATAGACCTTATAGTTACCGAGTAAAAGGACACGGGAAATACTGGTCTAAGGATGGTGTAAGAAACGTAGTTTATGTGATAGAAGGACTGAAGAACGAAACATTGGAGCATGCCATTTTAGAAGAAATGCCTGAATACAATAAGCAGCAAAGCGTTCAGTATAAAGAAGCCCTTAAAGCTGCGCATAAACAGGTTGCTCATCAATCACATGAAGGAGTACGCCACGGTTCTATTTTTCATATCAGTTCCTCTAGCAGCAGTATTGGTCGGTTAAATAAAGTGTTGAGTACAGTTTAAAGTACAACCCTCATAAAAAATGAACTACGTGAGTT
>NZ_JBGQQW010000074.1:0-420 GCF_045528485.1 Desemzia sp. FAM 23990 | reverse complement strand
CTTCCGATCTAGTATGGCCCGGGGGATCCTACGTTCCAAATGCAGCGAGCTCGTATAACCCTTTAAGAGTTGCTCTTTTTGTTTGGTAAGTTGCAAATCGAAGTTTTAGATTGAGTTCTACGTCGAGCGGCCGCGATATCCTGCAGATGCATCCAGTACTAGTATGGCCCGGGGGATCCTTATCTGTCAAAACCGCTAATGTCCGTTCTAAGACCGTCTGGAGAACACTTGCCCATCAGTGCTTTTGAACCTTTTTTTCACAGGTCCCTTCCGATTACACTGAGAAGCTGACCACACCTGCTAGAAGATGGAGGTATGCAGCCCGTTAGTAGGAGTAATACTACCCAGCTTATAACCCTCAAACGTAGGGCAGATGGCGGCCGCGATATCCTGCAGATGCATCCAGTACTAGTATGGCCC
>NZ_JBGQQW010000073.1:0-433 GCF_045528485.1 Desemzia sp. FAM 23990 | reverse complement strand
CCGTTTAAGCGCTCTACGCGGCCTTTAGCTTGTGGAATAGAGGAGGTTTTAATCTCAATACCGAGTTGATGACAGGCAAAACCAAACTGGGTAAAGGTATCTTCTTCGACCGCTTTCATGGCTTTTGATGTGTATTCGAAAACCGTTCGTTTATCTGTTAAAAAAGCTAAAGGGATGCCTTGTTTCGTTAGGATCTGATTGAGCACATGATAATAGCCATTGAGTGTTTCTTGCATATCGAAATAAGCCCCGACGATATTACCAGAAGCGTCATCAATAGCTAAATGGAGATGTGTCACCTCTTTACCAAACCAGTTATAGGAGCTGGCATCCATTTGAATAAGCTCCCCCTGATATTTCTTTCTAGGACGGCTAGGGTGACTTTTTTCGGGTAACTCCATTTGATCTTCGGCTCTTGGAACCAGTGGGTTAT
>NZ_JBGQQW010000072.1:0-486 GCF_045528485.1 Desemzia sp. FAM 23990 | reverse complement strand
AGTTAATGGGTCAGATTTTGTCGAACTTCAACGAAGTGATCAAAGAGGAAAAACAACGTGAAGGTTGGAAAGTAAAACGAGCAGATTGGAAAACGGTTCAATTTATTTTCGGTCCCGTTCGGTACCGGCGTACGCTAATGGTGGATACTAATAATCAGAACCATTATCCACTAGATGAATGGTTAGGCATTCGAAAATATCAACGCCATAGCCCACTAGTAGAAGTAAAAGTGTCAGAGTTGGTGAGTAAAGCTACTTATCGAGATACCGCAGCTATTCTAAACGAATGGACGGCCATTACGCTGAGTCATCAAACAGTCGGCAGTCTTCTTAAACGCGTTGGAGCAGCACAATCACGTGAGGATGAAGAAAATGTATTGGAACTAGAAGAAGCCACGGAGTTGCCCGAAGGAAAAAAGGTGGACTATTTTTACGCCGAAGCGGATGGGGTTTTTGTACGTGGGACAGAAAAGAAAAAAAGCTTAG
>NZ_JBGQQW010000071.1:0-491 GCF_045528485.1 Desemzia sp. FAM 23990 | reverse complement strand
ATCTGCCTTACAAGCAGAGGGTCAGCGGTTCGAGCCCGTTAACCTCCACCATGAGTCATTAGCTCAGTTGGTAGAGCATCTGACTTTTAATCAGAGGGTCGCAGGTTCGAATCCTGCATGACTCATAATAACTTTTCGAAGTTATTTTAGTTAATACAATCTATTTTAATCACACTATTAGCCGGCTTAGCTCAGTTGGTAGAGCATCTGATTTGTAATCAGAGGGTCGAGGGTTCAAATCCTTTAGCCGGCATCCTTTGCGGAAGTAGTTCAGTGGTAGAACATCACCTTGCCAAGGTGGGGGTCGCGGGTTCGAATCCCGTCTTCCGCTTCTAGCAAAACTAGAGTTTGATAACTTGTTCAGAAAGCCGGGGTGGCGGAACAGGTAGACGCACAGGACTTAAAATCCTGCGGATAGTGATATCCGTGCCGGTTCGATTCCGGCCCTCGGCACCATTATTAGCACCCATAGCTCAATTGGATAGAGTACT
>NZ_JBGQQW010000070.1:0-496 GCF_045528485.1 Desemzia sp. FAM 23990 | reverse complement strand
ATAATTGGGGTGAAGTCGTAACAAGGTAGCCGTATCGGAAGGTGCGGCTGGATCACCTCCTTTCTAAGGAATTAACGGAATCCTACACGGTTCGCTTTTACTTTGTTTAGTTTTGAGAGGTTTAGTCAATCTTTCAATTTAAACTGCATTCTTTAAATGAAGTGCTGAATTGGGCCTATAGCTCAGCTGGTTAGAGCGCACGCCTGATAAGCGTGAGGTCGATGGTTCGAGTCCATTTAGGCCCATTAAATTTCATTTTAAAGATAAACCTGGGGCCTTAGCTCAGCTGGGAGAGCGCCTGCCTTGCACGCAGGAGGTCAGCGGTTCGATCCCGCTAGGCTCCATTGCAACTTAGTTGCAACTGAATATTGTTCTTTGAAAACTGGATATTGTCTAATAGAAACATTTAAGTAAGAAACCGAGAAACACACCGCGTTTAAAAGAGTTTTTTAATTGTTCTTATCGCAAGATAAAACAAGCAACTTCGGTTGCAACA
>NZ_JBGQQW010000069.1:0-520 GCF_045528485.1 Desemzia sp. FAM 23990 | reverse complement strand
TGAGTATGTGGTCGTAGACCCGAAACCAGGTGACCTACCCATGTCCAGGTTGAAGGTGCGGTAAAACGCACTGGAGGACCGAACCCACGTACGTTGAAAAGTGCGGGGATGAGGTGTGGGTAGCGGAGAAATTCCAATCGAACTTGGAGATAGCTGGTTCTCTCCGAAATAGCTTTAGGGCTAGCCTCGGAATTTAGAATCATGGAGGTAGAGCAACTGTTTGAACTAGGGCCCCTTATCGGGGTACCGAATTCTGATAAACTCCGAATGCCATTGATTCATGTCCGGGAGTCAGACTGCGAGTGATAAGATCCGTAGTCGAAAGGGAAACAGCCCAGACCACCAGTTAAGGTCCCAAAGTTTATGTTAAGTGGAAAAGGATGTGGGGTTGCTTAGACAACTAGGATGTTGGCTCAGAAGCAGCCATCATTTAAAGAGTGCGTAATAGCTCACTAGTCGAGTGACCCTGCGCCGAAAATTTACCGGGGCTAAACATAACACCGAAACTGTGGATAGAACC
>NZ_JBGQQW010000068.1:0-537 GCF_045528485.1 Desemzia sp. FAM 23990 | reverse complement strand
GACAGATAATTGGGGTGAAGTCGTAACAAGGTAGCCGTATCGGAAGGTGCGGCTGGATCACCTCCTTTCTAAGGAATTAACGGAATTCTACACGGTTCGCTTTTACTTTGTTTAGTTTTGAGAGGTTAATTCTTCTCTCAATTAAATAGTTTGGGGCCTTAGCTCAGCTGGGAGAGCGCCTGCCTTGCACGCAGGAGGTCAGCGGTTCGATCCCGCTAGGCTCCATTGCAACTTAGTTGCAACTGAATAGTGTTCTTTGAAAACTGGATATTGTCTAATAGAAATATTTAAGTAAGAAACCGAGAAACACACCGCGTTTAAAAGAGTTTTTTAATTGTTCTTATCGCAAGATAAAACAAGCAACTTCGGTTGCAACACAATTAGTAATGATAGGTTAAGTTACTAAGGGTGCACGGTGGATGCCTTGGCACTAGAAGCCGATGAAGGACGGGACGAACTCCGATATGCTTTGGGGAGCTGTAAGTAAGCTTTGATCCAGAGATTTCCGAATGGGGGAACCCAGCATCTTTAATAGGA
>NZ_JBGQQW010000067.1:0-560 GCF_045528485.1 Desemzia sp. FAM 23990 | reverse complement strand
TATTATTTTCTTGAAAAAAGTAAAAAAAATCGAATGCTTACGCAAAGGATGACTATTTCCAGAAAATTTTGCTTATTTAGCTGATTCCATTAGCATCCAACAACAACGTTTTATTGTAGTCAATTGGGCACTAAAAGTTCAATCCATTTTTCTGCAGGTTGAAATAGGAGGTAACGAAAAAGTCGTTTAATTTGGAAAATAGACTGTCCAGTCTTTGTTTCTAACTGAATCAAATAGGTTAGTAAACTGGCAATCAAGGCTAAAATCAATTGATTTACGACTCCCTGTTCGCTTCTTGAAAAAAACTTTTTGATTGTCATATGCTGTTTAATGTGTTTGAAGAACAGTTCTATTTGCCAACGAGCTTTATACATTTCTGCAATTTCAGCAGAGGAACAGTCAAAACGATTCGTGATGAACTGAAGAACTTTCCCTTTTTGATCTTGAATAGTCACTAAACGAAATCGGGAAGTTAGATAGTTTTGAGCACCTAATGCGACCAATTGGTCGCTGATAATAGAGTCTTCTTTGGAAGCTGCTAATGTTTCCAAAACATGAAC
>NZ_JBGQQW010000066.1:0-635 GCF_045528485.1 Desemzia sp. FAM 23990 | reverse complement strand
ATCTCCAGATAGTTACTATTTAAAACAAAAGCATGTTATATAAAATTGAACCGCCGTATACCGAACGGTACGTACGGTGGTGTGAGAGGACGGTAAATAAATTAATTATTTACCTCCTACTCGATTAAGTTGATATTGGATAGCTTAAAGGATATATACAGAAAAAAATGGATAAAAAGTAAAAAAAATGCATTTTTAGGATTGACGAATTTAAAAAATCTTGGTAAGATATAAAACGTTGCTGCTAGAACTACTGAGCAGAACAAAATAAACAATGTAAAATAATTAATTATATATATTGACATTGTTAATTGCAACATGGTATGATATTTAAGTCCTAAAGAAACGGATAACTTTATAAAATGAATTTTTATTCATTAAGTTGTTTTTTAAGAAAACGAAATAAAGGTTGACAGTTTCGATAGATGATGATATTATTTAGAAGTTGTGAAACAAAGTAATTGACCTTTGAAAACTAAACAAAGTAAGACGAACCAAACGTGTAAGAAAGTTTTGGCAAGTGCCAAAACAAACAAATTAGTGAATATTTATTCGCTAGCAATCAATTAATGAGCTACAAGCATCATTAAAATAAGCAGGCTTCGGTCTGCAACTTTTATGAGAGTTTGATCCTG
>NZ_JBGQQW010000065.1:0-655 GCF_045528485.1 Desemzia sp. FAM 23990 | reverse complement strand
AACCAAAACATAAAAAGAAAGTTCCCTTTCTGTTCATAGAAGGCGATGGTTTAATGTATAAGGCGACTAAAAAGAAACGAGGAGAAATTCATCGTATTCAAATCGCCGAAGGAGTAGAGAAAAATGGGAAACGAACTCGTTTAATCGGGGCTCACTATTTTTCTTCCACTGAAAGCGCAGCGGATGCTTGGACTCTGGTACAAAATTATCTTTTTCTACACTATGACTTGTCTAACACAGTGGTGATTTCAAACAGTGACGGCGGATCAGGATATGAATTTAGTCAATTTAATGAAATAGTCACGGGTTGTTTATGTCATGAACACGTAAGAGATGCCTATCATGTGAACCAAAAGATCAAGCAACGCCTGAACTTCGTTCCTGAGCTGCAAGCAGAATTAAAGAAAGCTATCCGCCATCATGACTGGTCTGAAATTGAGCTTGTTTTAACCACAGCAGAAAGCACGATTTTAATAGATGAAGAAGAAGTGGAAACCCATCAAAAAGAGCAAATCCGGTTATTAAAGGGCTATTTAAATCGGAATTGGGATTATTTAATGCCTCTTTATAAAAGAGGGCTTGGAGAGAATCTTAGAGGCATTGGAACATGCGAGAGTAACCATAGACCTTATAGTTACCGAGTAAAAGGACACGG
>NZ_JBGQQW010000064.1:0-658 GCF_045528485.1 Desemzia sp. FAM 23990 | reverse complement strand
TAAGCTGTTTGTTCAGCTTCGTACTCTTCGAGTGTTTTTCCGACACTGCGAAGATATCTTTTGAAAGATTCTAGTTTCCACGGGTGAGATTGTGGGGGAATATACTGGCGTCTTTCTTTTTTTTGCTCTGGAATCGGATCAAACTCTTGTGAGTAGTAGTCATGTTCTTTCAGTCTCCTTGTTGTGTATATTTTTTCAGCTATATTTACATAGATATCTCCGTTAAACGCTTCGATAACCAACACCTTTGATCTTCGCGTGAAGTAGTGCTCTTCACTGCCTTCCGTAGGCAGGTAGTAGTTGTTTTGATACCGAATATGATGCCCACTATCCACTTTTCTATTCGCTACTCGTGCTAATAATAAATTGATTTCTGATTTAGTTGGTGCGTTTTCATAGATGGATTCCTTCGTTTTATTGCCAAACTTCTTATTGAAAGTCCTAATCCATTTCGTTAAAAAGTGATTGGCTTCCTCCATAGATTGTATTCCAGCTAAGTCTAAATCTACAGGAAGTCGTGATTGAACAGTCCCGTTTAAGCGCTCTACGCGGCCTTTAGCTTGTGGAATAGAGGAGGTTTTAATCTCAATACCGAGTTGATGACAGGCAAAACCAAACTGGGTAAAGGTATCTTCTTCGACCGCTTTCATGGCTTTTG
>NZ_JBGQQW010000063.1:0-682 GCF_045528485.1 Desemzia sp. FAM 23990 | reverse complement strand
GTAAGCCCGTTAAAATTAACCGCATAGAATTGTTGTCTCCCCTCTTGTAAGATTGACTTATCTCAATCAGACAGGAGGGATTTTTACTATGCGAGATCAAAAAAATAATCAACCCATCGTCCCCGTCCAACTTCTGGACCAAAAAACCAACGAAATAACTCATCCTAAAACCTCTTCTAAAGATAAGCTTGCAATTAAAATTCAAGTTGCCGATATTGAAGTCAATATATTCAACGGCGTTGATAAGTACATCCTTTACGCTCTGCTCAAGGAGTTGAAGATACATGATCATTGATTATGCAGCTGTCAAAAAGATTTACATTGTTTGTGGGTATACTGATATGCGAAAAGGAATTGACGGATTAGCCATGGTTATTCAGAACCAGTTTGAACTTGATTTATACCAAGACACCGTCATCTTCCTCTTCTGCGGTCGACGATCAGATCGGTATAAAGCTCTTTTCTGGGACAACGACGGCTTTTCTTTACTTTATAAACGAATTGACTCGGGCAAACTTCAGTGGCCTAGAACAGAAAGCGAAGTCAAACAGCTTTCCCAACGGGAACTTCGTTGGTTGTTGGAAGGATTAAAAATTGATCAACCTAAAGCCATTTCAACGGCTCAAAAAGGAGGTGCTTTTTAACCCTAAAGCCTTGATTTAATGCGATTTTTTAATGATTT
>NZ_JBGQQW010000062.1:0-685 GCF_045528485.1 Desemzia sp. FAM 23990 | reverse complement strand
GGCATTTACCCGACCTATCTTAGAGTGAAAAAGCAGCGGTTCAAGTGTACATCTTGTGAGGCAACATTTACTGCGGAAACACCGATTGTAAAAGAGGCGTGTTTTATCTCTAATTTTATCAAAGCAGAAATACTGGCGAAGTCAGCTGATGCTCGTTCGATCAAGAGCTTGGCAGAAGAGACGAATGTCTCTTCCACAACGATTCAAAGAATCATCAATGAACAGGTGAAGTATTATCGACCTTACTATCATTCATTGCCGGAGAACTTGTCTTTTGATGAGTTTAAGTATGGTAATGGGCAAATGGCTTTTGAGTATATTGATGTCGTAACAGGAACGATACTAGATATTTTAGAAAGCAAAGATACTCGTACAATCAAAGATCACTTCTGTTCTCGATACAGCCAAAACCAGAGAAATCAGGTCAAAACGATTACGACAGACATGAATGCCAGTTACGTCAGCTTCATCCCTGAACTGTTTCCAAACGCTGATATCATTATTGATCGATTTCATATCGTTCAGCTCGTGAACCGAGCGATGAACAAAACACGCGTAAAAGTCATGAATCGACTTCGAACGTCCAATGGAGAAGACCAAAAGAAGTACAGACGACTCAAACGCTTCTGGAAGAAACTACTGAAGAAAGAGTCCGAGTTGTCTTATACTAGCTATCAATACTTTC
>NZ_JBGQQW010000061.1:0-686 GCF_045528485.1 Desemzia sp. FAM 23990 | reverse complement strand
TTAGTAAAAACTCTTTAAAAGAGATGCACCCAGCAAGAGTCGAACTTGCAACCGCTTGATTCGTAGTCAAGTACTCTATCCAATTGAGCTATGGGTGCTAATAATGGTGCCGAGGGCCGGAATCGAACCGGCACGGATATCACTATCCGCAGGATTTTAAGTCCTGTGCGTCTACCTGTTCCGCCACCCCGGCTTTAATGAACAAGTTATCATTTTCTAGCATGACTAGAAAGCGGAAAACGGGGTTCGAACCCGCGACCCCCACCTTGGCAAGGTGGTGCTCTACCACTGAGCTATTTCCGCAAATGGTGCCGGCTAAAGGATTTGAACCCTCGACCCTCTGATTACAAATCAGATGCTCTACCAACTGAGCTAAGCCGGCAATTACTTAATGTCAAAAAAAATAAATGATGCGGGTGAAGGGACTTGAACCCCCACGCCTCGCGGCGCTAGATCCTAAATCTAGTGCGTCTGCCAATTCCGCCACACCCGCATTTAGTTTAAGGCAAAACATACTAGTCAACAAGCAACTAGTATGAGTCATGCAGGATTCGAACCTGCGACCCTCTGATTAAAAGTCAGATGCTCTACCAACTGAGCTAATGACTCATGGTGGAGGTTAACGGGCTCGAACCGCTGACCCTCTGCTTGTAAGGCAGATGCTCTCCCAACTGAGCTAAACCTCC
>NZ_JBGQQW010000060.1:0-712 GCF_045528485.1 Desemzia sp. FAM 23990 | reverse complement strand
ACTGAACTTGGATGACTTATCCAAGACCAATAAAAAGGACCCAACTTATGGATAAGTATAAACTAAATTCTGCTTTTAATAAATGGTTTTCGGCAATTAAGTTAGAAAAATTACCGATTCCTATTCGTGAAAAGGTTTTTGCCTTTGATAAATACCATAAGAAACTTAGTTTCTTTCGAGCTCTGCAGCTTTTTCTTCATGCGATCAATGAAGAGAAAGAAAGTCTCAGAGATATGGATACTGCTTTTGTTTCCAAAGAACTTCAAAAAGAGATTGGGATTGAAAGCATCAGTTATTCTCAGCTTTCTAGAGTTCTTCCCAAAATGGATTCAGAAATTCTTTTAGCTATTTTTTACCAGCTTCTCAGTCAGGTTAAAAAGAAAATGCCCGTGGATAAGCGAAATAGTCTCTATTTAATTGACTCTTCGACCTTTTCATTGAATCAAAATCTTTATCAATGGGCTGATTTTCGTAAAACGAAATCAGGAGTTAAGCTTCACTTAAAACTCTGCTTTATGGATAATGACCATCTTTATCCAGATGATTTTACACTAACTAATGCGATTGAACATGATACAAACCAGTTGGAAGTGTTGGTCAATCAACCTGAGGCAACTTATGTATTCGATCGTGGTTACCTAGATTTCGAACGAATGGATAAAATGCACTGGAATGGTTATTTCTTTGTGACGAGAATCAAAAAGAATACAAA
>NZ_JBGQQW010000059.1:0-774 GCF_045528485.1 Desemzia sp. FAM 23990 | reverse complement strand
CATAAGTTGGGTCCTTTTTATTGGTCTTGGATAAGTCATCCAAGTTCAGTATAAAGGACTTTTTTGCATATTGGAATAGGATACATAACATTGTGAAACATATTATGTTTCATGCAACACTAGTGAATAGAACTAATAAAAATTTTTTTATTATTATTTTTTGAAAACTTCAATTTTCCCTACCCCTAATCTGCTTTTGCTGATTTTTTATATTCTTTTGGAAATATCATGAACGCAACTTAATGTAATAAACTATTTTATTCAAAACTGAGTCATCTTATTGGACTTCAATATTTAGATCAACAATTTCTTTTTTAGAACTTGTCCCTCCTACTTTCAACTTTTTTCTATGCTTATAAACACTAATCATCATTAATCTCTATATGTATAAAATTAATCAGAAAAAAACTGCTGTTACTCAATATAAGAAAGGTTTATCCTTTTTAAACTATCAATCGATACTACTCAATCCTTACTAGAAATTTATGAACGTAAAAGCAAGTTTGCTTTTTATAGCTAGCAATTATTTTACCCTAACCTTTAATAATATAGCATAAAAAAATAGAGGGTACTACATTTGTCAAGAATTATCTATATTTTATTTGTCATAAAAATACCTATAAAGTTAGAAATTCTAACTTTATAGGGTAAGCCCGTTAAAATTAACCGCATAGAATTGTTGTCTCCCCTCTTGTAAGATTGACTTATCTCAATCAGACAGGAGGGATTTTTACTATGCGAGATCAAAAAAATAATCAACCCATCGTCCCCGTC
>NZ_JBGQQW010000058.1:0-882 GCF_045528485.1 Desemzia sp. FAM 23990 | reverse complement strand
TAGAGTGTTCATTCAGCCCACGCTGAGACGGACAACCAGGATCTGCAAAGAAAATAGAAATATCATGGTGGTTACTAACTGATTTCCAATTAGAGAACTCTTTTCCACAATCAAAAGTGATTGATTTAAAAGAATGGGAAGGGATACTGGAAAACCACTCAGATAATTTTTCTTCTATATCAGTTGCTTTGCGTCCCTCAGGTTTGAGTGTAAAAATGACTTTTGACAAGCGCTCAACCAATGTAATAACAGCACTTTTATGATGCTCTCCAATAATGGTATCCCCTTCAAGGTGACCAAATTCGTTCGTATAATGTGGATACGATAGGGCTCTATCCTGTAGGCTTCTCTTAAAGGCTTGTTTTCCTCTTTTCTCTTTATGGCCATTCGGTTTGCGTTTGCCTTTCAGAGGCAAAGTCGTTTGATCAAATAAAGGGCTGTCCTTGAATCTACGGTAAAGAGTTCGCATAGAGCACTTCAAATCAATTTCTTGTCTACCAATAATAACATCAGGTGTCCAACCAGATGCAACTTTGTCTTTAATGTAACGGATTTCTTTACCGGTAAAGGTTTTACGTCTGGCACCACAGTTGCTTTTATTCTTTTTATAGCGTGCATAGTAATCTTGAATCGTATATCCTTGTTTAAGATAATTGACTACATTACAGACAGGTTGTTTTGATCGTTCAAGTTTATTTGCAATTTTTGAAGCAGATAGTCCAATCGTGTGATAAGTTTCTATCCATCCAAGGTCTTCCATGGTAAGATGGGTGTAGGCCATTTGTGGTCACTCTCCTAATTTTCGTAGTTGTAAATCTGGAATGAGTGTACCACATATGGTCTTTTTAATCGTCTAGCTTAATTTTACAATTCAAGAAATTA
>NZ_JBGQQW010000057.1:0-891 GCF_045528485.1 Desemzia sp. FAM 23990 | reverse complement strand
CAGCGACCTTGTTTACCCAATCCACTAATGTTCGGCTGTAGAGAGTTAATCCAAGTCGACTCCAGTCTTTCAGTTGTCGTTCCAAAGGAACGAACTGTTCGAACTTCATATAAGCGGCTTCTGCAATTATTGATGGACTGGCAATACTTCCTGGTAAGGCTCGTTTCAATGATGGAGCAGTTTGTATCTGATTTGTACCGCTTTTTTTACACTGACGACATTCATAACTATGTACATGATGCAACTGTCGAATAAGTTTGGCGGGGACGAGTACAACCTCGCTCCAATCTTTTACGCCAAGTTCGTGCATCTCATATCCGCAACAATCGCAAACCGGTTCATCAATGGTATGGTTGAATTCTTCAGTTGGTAAGTTTTCCAACTGTTTATCCTTCCATCCACGTTTCCGCCGTTTGCGTTTATGTTGAAGAACAAGCGTCTTTTTCAATTCACCTTCTTCCTCATTCATTGGGACGAAAAAATCGGACTCTTCATCAAATAACGATGTCTGATTCCCATCAATCTCTTCGTTCGTTCCCTTTGTCTTTTCACTGCGAGAGCCAAAAAGCATCTTAGTCAGTTTAAATACTTGGTTTGATAGATCCATATTTTGAGTCATGATGGTATCCAATTTATTAGTTAACTCGGAGAGTTGGTTCATTAATTCTTGATTTTGACGTTCTAATTCGGCTTTTGTCGGCATGGATTTCACCACCTTTTTTCTTTGAAATACGTATGCTTTATTATATCAAATTCTAAAGGTAAAATCATTAAAAAATCGCATTAAATCAAGGCTTTAGGGTTAAAAAGCACCTCCTTTTTGAGCCGTTGAAATGGCTTTAGGTTGATCAATTTTTAATCCTTCCAACAACCAACGAAGTTCCCGTTGGG
>NZ_JBGQQW010000056.1:0-992 GCF_045528485.1 Desemzia sp. FAM 23990 | reverse complement strand
GAGGATGAAGAAAATGTATTGGAACTAGAAGAAGCCACGGAGTTGCCCGAAGGAAAAAAGGTGGACTATTTTTACGCCGAAGCGGATGGGGTTTTTGTACGTGGGACAGAAAAGAAAAAAAGCTTAGAAGTTCGTCATGCCATCCTTTACGAAGGCTGGGAGAAAAACGGAAAGCGCGTTTCTTTAAAAGAACCTAAAGCCATCATGACGACTAAAAAAACCGCTGGTTTTTGGGCAGAAGTCCAAGCTTTTACAGCGAATCATTATGCCTTACAGCAAGCTCAAATCATTACCAATAGTGACGGTGGACAAGGGTATACCGCAGACAAATTCCAAGAAGCTTTTTCTCAATCGAACTATCCTGTTTTAAATCAACTAGACTCTTATCATGTCTTCCAAGGCTTAAACCGCGCGTTTGGATCGCAAACTAACGTTTTTAAACAGCATGTCCGTCAAGCATTAAAAACGCATGATTTAGATGAATTAACTATTTGGTTGGATACGTATGAAAGTACATTAGACGAGACACCGGCAGTGGAAAAATTGAATACGTTCAGAACATACGTATTACGGAATTGGGATCGGATTTTCGACTGGCGTGAAAAAGCAGAACAAGTGCCGAAGGACGCAAGAGGTTTAGGCGCAATGGAGTCGAATCAACGGCATATTTCTTTTCGAATGAAAAAACGTGGGATGCATTGGAGCGCAGAAGGCTGTGAAGCTATGGTAAAAGTAAAACAAGGCATGTTCAATCACACCTTACGCGAAGCCTATCTTCATCAGCAAAATAGAAGTACTCGGCAACAACGCAAGTTGAAACAAACGGTTCGTTTATCGTCGTTATTGCATGAGAAAACACGGCAATCAGTTGGTGCAAAGAATGGGACGATTCCATTATATGCCTCTCATTCATCGGCAATAGGACAATTAATCAAAAGTTTTCGTTAATTCCTGTCTTTTGGGAGAAGGTTCCTGGTTTTAGGAACGTTCTT
>NZ_JBGQQW010000055.1:0-1008 GCF_045528485.1 Desemzia sp. FAM 23990 | reverse complement strand
TTTTAAAGGTTGGCAGGATTGAACGATTTTCTCAGACCATGGGAGATAGTCTCTGATAAGATTTGGATTTTGGATCAAATCCAAACCAGGAAGTTCCGTAATCAGCTTTTCTAGATATTGCCTAAAATCGATCTTGTTTGCTTTGCAGGTTTCAACCAAACTAAGATAGATGGCATTCGCTTTTCCGCCCCATTCGCTCGTAGAAAACAGCCAGTTTTTTCGACCTAGAGTTAGTGGTCGGATGGCATTCTCACTGTCATTGTTATGAATAGGGAGATCTCGATGATCCAGAAACTTCATCAATCCCTCTTTCCGATTGAGACAGTAAGTAAGGGCTTTTTCGAGTGCAGATTTAGGAGCCGCGAAAGTTCCTTCCATCCATTTAAAGAAATCATCAAGAATTGGCTTGGAGTACTTTTGATGCAGTTGATGACGTTCTTCTAATGACAACTCTTTCCAATCCTTCTCCATGCGAAAGAGAGCATCACACATTTCTTTCCCCAATTTTACTTGTGGGCTTGGATGTTTGCCGCCTAACTCAAGAGCGTCGTTCCAATAGCGTCTCGCATGGACCCAACAATTGGCAAAATCGACGCCGTCGATTTTATCATAGACAGAATAACCGTCGCACAAAATAATCCCTATCCAGTCACCCAGGAATCGTCTAAGTTCTTCTCGTCCACGGGTAAGCGTCGAGTCAAAAACAATAATAGCACGGTTAGCACTAGCCACTGTTCGGTATACCCAATTCTGTGATTTCGATTTTCCTGATTTTCCGTCTGAACGTTTGATAATCCGATAAGGCGTTTCATCAGCTGCGATGATGGTTTGTTTTAGCAGTTGTCGCTTCAACTCATCATATACTGGCTTTAGAAACTTTTCAGCGACCTTGTTTACCCAATCCACTAATGTTCGGCTGTAGAGAGTTAATCCAAGTCGACTCCAGTCTTTCAGTTGTCGTTCCAAAGGAACGAACTGTTCGAACTTCATATAAGCGGCTTCTGCAAT
>NZ_JBGQQW010000054.1:0-1032 GCF_045528485.1 Desemzia sp. FAM 23990 | reverse complement strand
AACACCCAAAGTCGGTGAGGTAACCTTCGGGAGCCAGCCGCCTAAGGTGGGACAGATAATTGGGGTGAAGTCGTAACAAGGTAGCCGTATCGGAAGGTGCGGCTGGATCACCTCCTTTCTAAGGAATTAACGGAATTCTACACGGTTCGCTTTTACTTTGTTTAGTTTTGAGAGGTTTAGTCTCTCAGAATAGTGTTCTTTGAAAACTGGATATTGTCTAATAGAAACATTTAAGTAAGAAACCGAGAAACACACCGCGTTTAAAAGAGTTTTTTAATTGTTCTTATCGCAAGATAAAACAAGCAACTTCGGTTGCAACACAATTAGTAATGATAGGTTAAGTTACTAAGGGCGCACGGTGGATGCCTTGGCACTAGAAGCCGATGAAGGACGGGACGAACTCCGATATGCTTTGGGGAGCTGTAAGTAAGCTTTGATCCAGAGATTTCCGAATGGGGGAACCCAGCATCTTTAATAGGATGTTACTGCTGACTGAATACATAGGTCAGTAGAGGTAGACGCAGAGAACTGAAACATCTAAGTACCTGCAGGAAGAGAAAGAAAATTCGATTCCCTTAGTAGCGGCGAGCGAACAGGGAAGAGCCCAAACCAAAGAGCTTGCTCTTTGGGGTTGTAGGACTGAACACATAGAGTCATAAATGAACGTTGTAGAAGAAGCGTCCTGGAAAGGACTGCCGAAGAAGGTAAAAGCCCTGTATTTGAAACAACATTCACTCTGTTCAGTATCCTGAGTACGGCGGAACACGAGAAATTCCGTCGGAATCCGGGAGGACCATCTCCCAAGGCTAAATACTCTCTAGTGACCGATAGTGAACCAGTACCGTGAGGGAAAGGTGAAAAGAACCCCGGAAGGGGAGTGAAACAGCACCTGAAACCGTGTGCTTACAAATAGTTAGAGCCCGTTAATGGGTGATAGCGTGCCTTTTGTAGAATGAACCGGCGAGTTACGATTACATGCGAGGTTAAGTTGATAAGACGGAGCCGTAGCGAAAGCGAGTCTGAATAGGGCGT
>NZ_JBGQQW010000053.1:0-1043 GCF_045528485.1 Desemzia sp. FAM 23990 | reverse complement strand
ACGAAATGAATATCTTGAAATGCAGAAAGATATTGAAAAAAAGTTGTTAGAGCTCAATCAAAGGTACGACCATTTTCGCTAAGTCGTCAAGAGACACAATACATTGTCGTGTTTGAGCTCCATCAAGAAAAAGGGTATTCTGTCTCAAAATTATGTAAAGCTGTAGAGGTTAGTAGAAGTTCCTACTATAAATGGTTACATCGATGTCCATCAGACGCAGAAAAAAAGAATGAGGCATTAGCTGCATCTATTCAGAAAATATTTGACGAATCTTATGGTATTTACGGTGTAGAACGGATGAAATGGGCTGTTTATCGTGAATTGAATGAGGTTGTTAATGTAAAACGGGTTCGCCGTTTAATGCGTTCTATGGGGTTGAAATCTGAAATTCGAAAGAAAAAACCAGAGTGGACAAAATCTATTCCTCTACATATCTCAGAAAATACTATTAACCGAGATTTTGAAGCTTCGAAACCGAACCAGAAATGGTTTACTGATGTGAGTTACCTATTTTATGGCAATCATGAAAAAGCTTATATCAGTGCAGTTATAGACCGTTATGATTTATCGATTGTTTCTTATATCATTAGTCAAAGAAACGATAATAAATTAGTGATGGATACCATCAAGTTAGCTATGCAAAAAAATCCAGCTGCACATCCAATTATTCATAGTGATCGAGGGTATCAATATACTTCTAATGATTATTTTGCCCTTAAAAATCAATTTGGTTTCAAAACTAGTATGTCACGTCCAAGCAAATGCTTGGATAATCAACCTATTGAATCCTTTTGGGGATCAATGAAGGCAGAATATTACTATCGTCATGATTTTGATACCTATGATCATCTTATAAACGGAATCGATGATTACATTCAATTTTATATGCATAAGCGTTATGTACCAAAATTTAACGGTTTAACTCCTTCGGAGTACCGTTCTTTAGCCTCATAAAAAAATACCACGTTGAGCATCTTATTCAATGTGGTAGGGTAAACAATTATTTTGTTTTTTAACCTGTCTACTTGACGGGGAGTGGTTCA
>NZ_JBGQQW010000052.1:0-1121 GCF_045528485.1 Desemzia sp. FAM 23990 | reverse complement strand
AGAAACATGTATAAATCACAACCGTATTCACAAATCGCTTTCGAAGACTTCAACCAACCAATGGGACTAAAAATGAACCCGAAAAATAGATGGATTGAAAAAGCGGAATGGATCCCTTGGGCTGAACTGGAAAAAGGCTATGCCAAGAACTTTCGCAATCAAAAAGGCAATGTCGCCAAACCGCTTCGTATGGCTCTGGGTGCCCTTTTGATTCAAATAGAATACGGTTATTCTGATGAAGAGACTGTCCTTCAGATCCAAGAAAACCCTTATCTTCAATTCTTTATCGGCTTGCCCGGCTATCAAGAGGAAAAACCATTCGACTCTTCGACGATGGTTTATTTTCGCAAACGCTTGGACGCTGTTACACTGACCGAGATCAATGAAAAAATTACTGAGTACGCCTTAGCCAAAGACAAAGAAAATCAAGATAACGATAACGACACTGATGACGATACAGATTCGAATGATTCAGGGAATGCCGGAACATTGATCTTAGATGCAACTTGTGCACCTCAAAAAATCAAGTATCCTACGGATACAGAACTGCTCAATGAAGCACGTACGCATGCAGAAAAGATGGTAGACGACATTTGTGAAACCAACGGATTCTCTAAGCCTCGTATGTATCGCAAGAAAGCTAGAAAAGACTATTTGTCAATTGTTCGCCGCAAAAGAAAGTCAGCCAAATGGTTGCGCCCTAAAATACGGAAGCTGCTTGGATATGTGCGCCGAGATATCGATTACATCAAAGGCTATCTCGAGCATGGAATCAAACTGAACGAGAAACAACAAAAAACATTCGAAGTTATTTGTCGTATCTATGACCAGCAGAAGGAAATGTTCGATAAAAAGACGCATTCCGTAAAAGACCGGATTGTCAGCTTTTCTCAACCATGGCTGCGACCTATTGTTCGAGGGAAAGCCAAAGCAAAAGTTGAATTCGGCGCGAAGTTAGATCTGAGTATCGATTCAAATGGGATGGCACGGATTGAAAAGACCAGTTTTGATGCCTACAATGAAGCTTCTGTGTTGGTTCAAGCTGTCCGCCGTTTCTACGATCGAAACGGACGTTATCCTGAGCGGGTTCTTGCCGACAAGATCTATCGAAATCGAGAAAA
>NZ_JBGQQW010000051.1:0-1310 GCF_045528485.1 Desemzia sp. FAM 23990 | reverse complement strand
AATCTTATCCATAAGAAGGCCTCTTTCATTTATGTATTTGCCCTGCAAAGCATACATTTATGATAAAGTGCCTTCTTTCTTTTTTCCAGTAAAATTATTGGCTCTCGAGAACTATTTTACACATACAGCAACTAATATCCCCTTTTCAACCTCTTTTCGCATCATTTTGTTCGATTTGCTGTATTTAACACGCAAAAAGACCTTTGCCGCAAAGGACATAGGTCTTTTATTTTATACATACATTAATACCGGCGGCCGGAATCGAACCGGCACGCCCTCAACAGGCACTGGATTTTGAGTCCAGCGCGTCTACCAGTTCCGCCACGCCGGCATGTATAACAAACAAATTTTATCAATCTTCAAACAAGGCGGTAACCGGATTTGAACCGGTGATGAAGGTTTTGCAGACCTCTGCCTTACCACTTGGCTATACCGCCAAAATATAATATTTAAAAGAACTGGGCTAGCTGGATTCGAACCAGCGCGTGAGGGAGTCAAAGTCCCTTGCCTTACCGCTTGGCTATAGCCCAATAAAAAAGGGCGACTGATGGGGATCGAACCCACGCATGCCGGAACCACAATCCGGTGTGTTAACCACTTCACCACAATCGCCATAATATTGAAAGTACATCATTTAAAATAAATGATGGAGGGGGGCAGATTCGAACTGCCGAACCCGAAGGAGCGGATTTACAGTCCGCCGCGTTTAGCCACTTCGCTACCCCTCCAAATAAAATGGCCCGGGACAGAGTCGAACTGCCGACACCTTGAGCTTCAATCAAGTGCTCTACCAACTGAGCTACCGGGCCTTACTGGTACTATTATTGTGTTTAGTTTGGAATCAATGGAGGTTAACGGGCTCGAACTGCTGACCCTCTGCTTGTAAGGCAGATGCTCTCCCAACTGAGCTAAACCTCCAAAGGTAAATCCATAAAAATGACCCGTACGGGATTCGAACCCGTGTTACCGCCGTGAAAGGGCAGTGTCTTAACCGCTTGACCAACGGGCCTGATAATAAAATAAGTTGAAATGAATGAAAACATTAAAACGGAGAAGGAGGGATTTGAACCCTCGCGCCGCGTTAGCGACCTACACCCTTAGCAGGGGCGCCTCTTCAGCCACTTGAGTACTTCCCCAAACCAATGAAAAGTATTTTCTTCATTTTATTTATGTTTGTTTTTGCAATGGGCCTAAATGGACTCGAACCATCGACCTCACGCTTATCAGGCGTGCGCTCTAACCAGCTGAGCTATAGGCCCATAAAAGCGGGTGAGGAGAATCGAACTCCCATCATCAGCTTGGAAGGCTGA
>NZ_JBGQQW010000050.1:0-1327 GCF_045528485.1 Desemzia sp. FAM 23990 | reverse complement strand
TAGATGGACCCGCGGCGCATTAGTTAGTTGGTGAGGTAATGGCTCACCAAGACGATGATGCGTAGCCGACCTGAGAGGGTGATCGGCCACACTGGGACTGAGACACGGCCCAGACTCCTACGGGAGGCAGCAGTAGGGAATCTTCCGCAATGGACGAAAGTCTGACGGAGCAACGCCGCGTGAGTGAAGAAGGTTTTCGGATCGTAAAACTCTGTTGTTAGAGAAGAACAAGGATGAGAGTAACTGTTCATCCCTTGACGGTATCTAACCAGAAAGCCATGGCTAACTACGTGCCAGCAGCCGCGGTAATACGTAGATGGCAAGCGTTGTCCGGATTTATTGGGCGTAAAGCGAGCGCAGGCGGTTCTTTAAGTCTGATGTGAAAGCCCCTGGCTCAACCAGGGAGGGTCATTGGAAACTGGAGAACTTGAGTGCAGAAGAGGAAAGTGGAATTCCATGTGTAGCGGTGAAATGCGTAGATATATGGAGGAACACCAGTGGCGAAGGCGACTTTCTGGTCTGTAACTGACGCTGAGGCTCGAAAGCATGGGGAGCAAACAGGATTAGATACCCTGGTAGTCCATGCCGTAAACGATGAGTGCTAAGTGTTGGAGGGTTTCCGCCCTTCAGTGCTGCAGCTAACGCATTAAGCACTCCGCCTGGGGAGTACGACCGCAAGGTTGAAACTCAAAGGAATTGACGGGGGCCCGCACAAGCGGTGGAGCATGTGGTTTAATTCGAAGCAACGCGAAGAACCTTACCAGGTCTTGACATCCTTTGACCACTCTAGAGATAGAGCTTTCCCTTCGGGGACAAAGTGACAGGTGGTGCATGGTTGTCGTCAGCTCGTGTCGTGAGATGTTGGGTTAAGTCCCGCAACGAGCGCAACCCTTATTATTAGTTGCCAGCATTCAGTTGGGCACTCTAGTGAGACTGCCGGTGATAAACCGGAGGAAGGTGGGGATGACGTCAAATCATCATGCCCCTTATGACCTGGGCTACACACGTGCTACAATGGATGGTACAACGAGTCGCAAGGTCGCGAGGCCAAGCTAATCTCTTAAAGCCATTCTCAGTTCGGATTGTAGGCTGCAATTCGCCTACATGAAGCCGGAATCGCTAGTAATCGCGGATCAGAACGCCGCGGTGAATACGTTCCCGGGCCTTGTACACACCGCCCGTCACACCACGAGAGTTTGTAACACCCAAAGTCGGTGAGGTAACCTTCGGGAGCCAGCCGCCTAAGGTGGGACAGATAATTGGGGTGAAGTCGTAACAAGGTAGCCGTATCGGAAGGTGCGGCTGGATCACCTCCTTTCTAAGGAAT
>NZ_JBGQQW010000049.1:0-1812 GCF_045528485.1 Desemzia sp. FAM 23990 | reverse complement strand
CAGTGGTAAGCATATAGCTGACGGCAAGGGTGTCCACCGTGAGGTGGAATCTGAAGGAAGCCCAAGGCAAAACTCTGGTCTGACGAACAGAAACCATATAAGAGGTGAGTCGAGTGGATAAGGCTGCGAAAGAAGCTGAAGTCCGATAACTGTTATAACTCGAAGCATAAATGTGGCAGATAGATGGAGTGAAAGAGTTCGCACCTTAACTGGGGAGGTCTCATGATGTTATCCCAAATACACTTAGTGATAAGTGCTTGACTCATGAGAAGTCAGCCGAGGTCGTAGTAGTGAAGACAGCTAGTGAAAGCTAGAAAGAGCGAAGGACCGAACAATTTTATCGTTACAAACATCTTTATTGGAGGTCGCCAAAGACTACTGGTTACAACAGCGTAAAAGTAGATAGCTGCCTTACGAGAACAGAAAAGGAGTAACAAACATGCATGAAAACAGGACATTGGATAGAATCCTATCCAGAAATAATTTAAACGAAGCCTTTCGACAAGTGGAACGGAACAAAGGTGTCGCAGGCATTGATGGTATGACTATCGAAGAGGCTAAAGAATATCTTCGTCAGCATAAAGAAGAACTTATTCAGACCATTCGCGAACGGAATTACCAACCTAAACCCGTCAGAAGAGTAGAATTACCTAAACCATCGGGTGGGGTCAGACTATTGGGGATACCGACAGTTATTGACCGGGTTATTCAACAAGCAATTGCGCAAGTTATCACACCTATTTTTGACGAACACTTCCACAACAGTAGTTATGGATTTCGGCCAAACCGTAACGCTCATATGGCTATAGCGCAAGGGCTAAGAGACATGAATGAAGGGTACCATTGGATTGTCGACATTGATTTAGAGAAGTTCTTTGATACAGTTAACCATGATCGACTGATGAATCTGGTTTCTCGGAAAATAACCGACGGTGATGTAATATCACTTATTCGGAAATATCTGGTGAGTGGCATTATGGTGAACGGAGAATATGAGAAAAGCCCAGTAGGCACCCCCCAAGGGGGGAACCTTTCGCCGTTATTGAGTAATATCCTCTTAAATGAACTCGACCAAGAACTAGAAAAAAGAGGGTTACGCTTCGTGCGATACGCAGATGACTGTATTATCTTCGTTAAAAGCGAATTCGCAGCAAGACGCGTGATGCGTTCGGTTACACGATATATTGAGGAAACTCTGGGTTTAACTGTTAATACGACTAAATCGAAAGTCATTAAACCAAGTGACCCAACCTTTAAATTTTTGGGATTTGGATTCTATTGGTCGAGAGCAGACAAAGGCTATCGAGCAAAGCCCCATGCCATATCAATCGAGACGTTTAAATATAAACTTCATCAGCTAAGCAAGAAAAGTTGGGGAATTGATATGGCTTACCGCATCGTTAGACTGAATCAAGTCATCAGAGGATGGGTGAACTATTTCAAAATAGGAGATATGCATACAAAACTCAAGAAAATAGCGAGTCATCTTCGTTATCGACTGAGGGTGTGTATCTGGCACCAATGGAAAACAGCCAAGAATCGAAGAAAAGCACTCACTAAACTAGGAATGAGCGATTATAATGCCTACTTGAACAGTCACAGTTCCAAAGGAACTGCCCGAATAGCCTTGTCCTGGGTAATGACGACCACAGTAACCAATAAGATACTAGCCCTTAAAGGTCTAGTATCTCCAGATAGTTACTATTTAAAACAAAAGCATGTTATATAAAATTGAACCGCCGTATACCGAACGGTACGTACGGTGGTGTGAGAGGACGGTAAATAAATTAATTATTTACCTCCTACTCGATT
>NZ_JBGQQW010000048.1:0-2909 GCF_045528485.1 Desemzia sp. FAM 23990 | reverse complement strand
CTTTTATTACTTTATATTTCTTATCTTCATTCATCGTTAGTATTATCCTTTTCATGATTTTATTTTATCATTTTGGGACATTTTATGCTTCGACCTACTTAGGACATTATCACGTTCGAACGATATCAAGTAAGCCAAGTTTTAGTTTTTGTTGACTTATAAATAGCGATTCGATAAAATAAAAGCACATAAATTCAATAGACTGAACGTTAGTAATGTGAGCTAGTAAAGAAGAATTGATTTGCAGAGAGTCAGCGGGTGGTGCAAGCTGATAATTACTTTTCTTGAATCCATCACATGAAGTAAATAATGAACCTTAACGGCTTGTTGTTAAGTATTAAATTATTTCGGCTCCAGACCGTTATCTGAAGTAGAGAGTAGCTTTTTTATAAAGTTAAATCTGGGTGGTACCGCGAAATAGATAGTCCAATTCGTCCCTATATCATTAGGGACGAATTGGACTTTTTTTTGTACATACAATTTTAGGAGGGAAAACAATGTTAGACAACAAAGAGCTGAGAAACAATTTTGATGAAGTGGCTAAAAAATTAGCTGCTCGTGGAGTTAAGGAAGAAGAGTTGAATCGTTATCTCGAATTGGATGGTAAGAGACGTGATTTAATAGTCGAAACAGAAAAGTTAAAAAGCTACCGTAATGAAGTGTCCGATGCGATCGCTACATTAAAGCGCGCGAAAGAAAATGCAGAGAGTAAAATCGTTGAAATGCGTGAAGTAGGCGGAAAGATCAAACAGTTGGATCAAGAGTTGGCTACTATAGAAGAAAACCTGGAAAACATTGCCACTCGTTTACCTAATTTACCGCACGAATCAGTACCAGTTGGCGCTGATGAAGAAGAAAACGTAGAAATACGCAAATGGGGCGAAACTCCTAGTTATGACTTTGTACCTAAACCACACTGGGAAATAGGGGAAGAATTGGGAATTTTAGATTTCGAACGCGGCGCGAAAGTATCTGGCAGCCGTTTCCTTTACTATAAAGGAATTGGAGCCCGACTGGAACGAGCTGTTTACAATTTTATGTTAGACTTGCATATTTATGAACACAACTATACAGAAATGATGACGCCTTACTTGGTAAACAGTAAAGCGATGTTTGGGACAGGGCAATTCCCGAAATTTAAAGAAGATGTTTTCCAAATGCAAGATAGTGACCTGACCTTGATTCCAACCGCTGAAGTACCACTGACCAACTATTACCAAGATGAAATTATTGATGCAAAAGAATTGCCGATTTATTTCACAGCTCTAAGCCCTTCTTTTAGATCTGAAGCCGGAAGTGCGGGACGAGACACCAGAGGTTTGATTCGTTTACACCAGTTCAATAAAGTAGAAATGGTTAAATTCAGTAAACCTGAAGAATCATATGAAGAACTAGAAAAAATGACTGCTAATGCGGAAGATGTGCTGCAAAAATTAAACCTTCCTTATCGTGTGTTAGCATTGTGTACAGGAGATATGGGCTTCTCAGCAGCCAAAACATACGATTTAGAAGTATGGATACCTGCTCAAGATACGTATCGCGAAATTTCTTCTTGCTCAAATACCGAAGCTTTTCAAGCTAGAAGAGCAAAAATCCGCTATCGTAATGAAGAAACAGGCAAATTAGAATACGTTCATACGTTAAACGGTTCAGGACTAGCAGTAGGGCGAACAGTAGCAGCTATTCTAGAAAACTATCAACAAGCAGATGGCTCAGTAAAAATTCCGGAAGCATTGGTTTCTTATATGGGTGGATTAACTGAAATCCGTTAAAAAATGTATTCTATGGTAGCAACTTGTTCTATTAATCAGACAGGTACAAAAGGAAGCAGTCATTTGATGCTTCCTTTTTGTAATTAACATCAGTCGTAACTTTTTAACATCTACATTAAAGGTGATATACTAGTAAATACTAATTTAGAAAAGAAGGTATAGAGATGGGACAAACTAATTTAAAACAAGCTACATTTGCTGGCGGATGTTTCTGGTGTATGGTAAAACCTTTTGATTCTCTACCCGGCATAGAGAAAGTAGTTTCTGGATATACAGGTGGGCACGTTAAGAATCCAACCTATGAAGAAGTTACAACGGGTACTACTGGACATACAGAAGCTGTACAAATCACATACGATCCAGAAGTATTTAAATACGAAGATTTAGTAGAAGTGTATTGGAGACAAACGGACCCAACAGATGCTTCAGGCCAATTTGCAGACAAAGGAGATTCTTACCGCCCTGTTATTTTTTATTATGATGAAGAGCAAAAGAGAATTGCAGAAGCTTCTAAACAAGCTTTACAAAGCAGCGGAAGATTTCAGCAACCGATTGTTACCTCTATAGAACCGGCACAACCATTCTATGAAGCAGAAGAGTATCACCAAGACTTCTACAAGAAAAATAGTGCTCATTACAATAGATACAGTCGCGGTTCAGGTAGAGTCGGGTTTATCCAACAAAACTGGGGAAATGAATAATAGTATATTTTTGCAATAAATATACATTTTGATTAAAGCTGTACCATTTTAGAAATCAATCGACTAACGTTCGCTAATTTGAATGAAATATGTCGTTTTAGCGAAGGTTTGATTTGTAAAGTTCAGCTTTGGTATTTTGTAAATTTTATTTCAATGAAAAGCTTGACGAAACCCAAGAATGTTGGTATAGTAATAAACGTTGCAGGTGACAAAGATTTAACAAACCAGTAACAAAAAATAATTTCAAAAAGTTGTTGACATTGATTTGACACTCTGGTATTATTAAGAAGTTGTCACAGCGACAACGCGAACGAAATTAGACCTTTGAAAACTAAACAAAGTAAGACGAACCAAACGTGTAAGGAAGTTTTGGCAAGTGCCAAAACAAACAAATTAGTGAATATTTATTCGCTAGCAATCAATTAATGAGCTACAA
>NZ_JBGQQW010000047.1:0-3062 GCF_045528485.1 Desemzia sp. FAM 23990 | reverse complement strand
GTTTCTTTCTCCGATATTTCAGCTTTACCAATCATTTTTTGAGTTACCTCAGTGACAACTTCTTTTTTCATTTTCATATTTTCTATTTCATCAGGAATATTTTCAGTAAAATTTGCAAGCTCATTTTTTCTTTCAACAACTTTCATTTCTAGTACTTGTATCTCTTTTTCTAAAGCTTTTTTTTCTTTAAAATCATTCACATCTTTATAATCGTTAGTCCCAACAATTTTTCTGCCAAGGCCACGGCGTACCATTTCTTTTTCTATGATTTCAGCTTCTTTATTTCTCCAATCTTGAAAAGGACGCACTTTATCCAAAGTTGGATCTTGTTGAACAATCGCCCTATCGAAAGAAACTTGTTTTTCCAATCCTCTTTTATATCCATCAGCAACTGGAACAAAGTTCAAATGCAAATGCGGACTAGCTTCATCGTTATGAATGACCGCATTATAAATTTTTAAATTCGGATTTCGTTTTTCAAATTCTTTAAAATATTCTTCTAAAACTTTATTTGCTACTTTTTTATTAATACTACCCAATCCAAAATCATCTTTATCGCCAACTTGAATAATCATTTCTTGCTGAACAGAAGTCTTTTTCCCAGATTTTACATGCTCATAATAATTATCAATTTTTCGATCACTGCGTTTTTGCTTGTCATTATATTTTTGTAAAGAATCTCCAAATTCTTCTTTGTAAAATTCTTTCAAATTTTTTTGAACTAAGTATTTATTTTCTGCAGAACGATTGGTGTCGATATGAGAATTTTTTTCCATATCTTTGTCATTTAATTTTCTGTTATTGTGTTTGATATTTGTCATCCTAGTAGATTTCTTTACCGATACAGATAAGTCCATAAAATCACCTCACAGTTATCTTAGCACTATTTGTTACTTTGCCAAAGTAACGTTTTCTGTGTTATGACACTGGCGCATCAAAACAAACGCTCTCCGAGGGTGTCTTGCAGACGGCTTTTTCCTTGCTTATGCAAGGATTTTCGCCCGAACTATTCCGCCTTTAGGCTTCATAGATCAGTCAAAAAAAACCAAAAAAAAAACCCTTTGCCTAATCGGCAAGGGGCTTTTTTCTTTCTCCAAAATATTTAGTGAAATCTGCTTTTTCCATTTCATAAATTTTGCAGACTTCACTTTCAAAACCTGCTTCAGGAAGTCCAGCGACTTCTTCAGCAATCGAAAAAACTTCGGGCAATTCTAGCGAGCGACTTGCCCAATATTTTTTCTTATTCCTTCTTGCAGGAGAATCCATTAAATCTTTTGTTATGTATTTCGAAACATAGTTTGAAATCTTCTTTTTAGAACGGACATTTTGAATATTTGTAAATCCAAATTTCCATTCAGGACAATTATAAATCGGCACACTTTTATATTCTTTGCCACTATCAACCAGTTCAGGTTCAAAATAACCAGTCATCATATGCCAATGTATTTGACCGCTTTTGTGTCTTTCAGGAACGGCTAAATAATTGAACTTCCCGTATTTCCTACGCATTTTATGTAACCATTTTTTCATTTCTTCAAAACGGTAATCATCACTTGCTCCACAAATTTTTGGATCAAACGTCAAAGTCCAAAATTTATCGAAGTTATTATTTTTGGCATAATCACGTAATTTATTTTTTGTTTTATATAAATTTGCTAGTCGAGATTCTTTTAATCGAACCTCTCTTTCTTCGTCAGAAAGTTCAGAATTCGACCCAAAAGAAGGTGTGAGTTTTTGGACAGTTTTCAGACGTTCTTCTCGATACTCAATAACTGTATAAAAGCCGTCTTTATAGGCTTTAACCTTATATTTATATACTTTTGGTGTACCCACTTTATGTCCGTTAAGTTGCCCGTATGTCAAGTAGACGGGCAGACCGCTTTGATTCTTGTCTTCTTCTCTCATCCAAAAAATCTCCTATCGCAGCGAATGAATAAATCCTTTTATTCATTCAAAGAGACAGAAGATTTTATTGTCGATTTCTCTTCGCTTCAAAAACCAAGAAAAAGATGATATAATCTATTTTGAATGAATAACAAGGTCGATTTGTTATTCCAAGGCGAGAGTGCTTCTAACACTGCTCGTCTCTTTTTTCGCACTTTTTTATTTGATAAACGAAGTATAACACTAATCATTTCAAAAACAACAGTACAAGGGGCTTGCCCCTAACCCCATAAGCGCAAGGGCGCTTAACCCCTGCCTCTAAAAAGGGTGCAGGGTACAGACACGCTTAAATGAGCCCTTTTCGTCGGACAACAAAAGCTAAAACACATTAAAATAAAAGGCAAGGGTAAATGCACTCACTGCGTTCGCCCTTGCCTTTTATTCTAACGTGTTTTTTAACGCCTTTGCCGACGAAAAGAACTCATTTAAGCTAAACATCCGTTTAAAGTCTAAAATCGCTTAAAACGCAATTTTGAGCCTTATAAACTACCTACCCATATCACGACCAGAGTTGCGTTGATTATCTGTCTCAACTTTATCAATCTTTTCAAATTCAGTCTTTTCAGGCTTAAATTGGTACCAATCACGAGCGTATGAAAACGACTCTTTAACATTCTCCTTAAACGATTCGAAAAGCCTTCTACCGCTTGATACATCGTTCGTATTAACATTAACAAAATCTTTAGCTCCAGAATAGATAAATCCTATTTCATCTTTTAATTCGGTCACTTTACGTTTCAAGAACCCTACTTCTCTTTCGCTTTTATCTACACTAATTTTTAGAAATTCTTGCTCATATTTTAATTCTTTTTTCTCTTTATCATTCTTTTCAATTTTTACTTTTAAATCTTTATTTTCTTCTCTCAAAGACAAATTTTCTTTTACAACATCTGTCTTTAACAAGCGTTTATAGTCTTTGCTTACAGACTTTCCATCATTCCCATATTTCAAAAGCGTTTCATGCTGTTTAGGTGTTACTACATAATTCTCGGTTTCTTTCTCCGATATTTCAGCTTTACCAATCATTTTTTGAGTTACCTCAGTGACAACTTCTTTTTTCATTTTCATATTTTCTATTTCATCAGGAATATTTTCAGTAAAATTTGCAAGCTCATTTT
>NZ_JBGQQW010000046.1:0-3150 GCF_045528485.1 Desemzia sp. FAM 23990 | reverse complement strand
TGTTCCCATGCCGAACACAGTAGTTAAGCTTCTTAGCGCCGAAGGTAGTGAGGGGTTTCCCCTTGTGAGACTAGGACGTTGCCGCGCAATCGAAAGCATCATCTTCGGATGGTGCTTTTTTTGTACAATCAATTGGTATAAAATTCAAGATATTTTTTTGAATATATGGGTTCTTGCTGGCCAAAAATATCGTTCCTACAGAACTACACGTTTTCCATTAAAAAGATTAAAGAACATTCTCAAAATACAAAAGCCCGTAGCCAAACCAACAGTAGTGCTTGTTAGTTCATGGTTACGGGCTTATTATCTTCTGCAGCATTAATGAGAATTGTTTATTGATTTTGCTAAGCAATCTGTTCCTTATACTCATGTGGAAATATTAACTCCTAAATTAAATGAAAGTACGAGCTTCTTTGTTTAAATATTAGGCATGTAGAGAATTAAATATAAAAATGAATCTGTTACCTTCGCTGTTGGAGAGCAATGATTTATGGAACGACCCAGATCAAACGATGGAAAACGTCAAAAAGAACCGTCGTCAAGAAATTGAAGAAGCAACGAAACATTTAAGCGTGAAAGATTATGAAATATAGGACTTGCAAGATTACCATCTGAGCGTGATTGGCCAAGATAAAGAAAGAATGTTGCATAAAATCAGAGAAGTACAACCATATGTGATTTTGACTCATGGTCCTAAAGATGCTTTTAATCCAGATCATGAATTGGTATCGAATTTTGTGTTTGAAGCAAGTGTACTCTCTACTTCAAACGGTGTTCGTTTAGAAGATATGAAACGAAGCAAACAAAGCAGTATATTTGGATTTGAACCACATCAAGCTGAGATCAGTGATTTCAAACCGGAAGTCATCATTGATATTACAGAAACTTATGAGCAAAAGTAGCTGCAATGAACTGCTTCAAATCTCAAAAACATTTGATTGATTATTACAGTGCGAAAGCATTGAGCAGAGGGAACCAAGCTCGCCGTTGTTCTCGTAAAAATGAATACCAATATACAGAAACCTTCACCCACTTCTTCCCATATGTAGGAGGTGTGTTTAACTAATGGAAAAATACATTGTAAAAAAACATTTCTCGTCCATCTGAGGGAATTTTAACAGCTTATCGTGAAATGGATGTATCGACTGTTTATGAAGCGCAAGAAAAAACAGGCTTGATGCTGCTATACCTTCTTCCTATCTCGCAAGGACAAAAAATCGTAGGTCCTGCTGTAACCGTAATTTGTCCTCCTGAAGATAATTTAGTGGTTCATGCAGCGATCGTAGTGTGCCAACCAGGTGATATTCTAGTGATTACCACAACAACTGACAACTATATAGGCGGGATGGTTGGAGAACTGATCGTTACAGCTCTAATTAAACGAGGTATTCAAGGCATTGTTATTGATTCTGCAACTCGCGATGTAGAGTTGACTTCGTGAATTAGGATTTCCAGTTCGAACAAGAGATATTTATTCAAACGGAACCTTTAAAAGAAAAGGCGGATGGGTAAATACACCGGCCAATTGTGCTGGACAAATCGTTCGTGGTGGGGATTTGATTATGGCAGATGACGATGGTGTAGTCGTTGTCAAAATAGAAAACTTATCTGCTACTTGAGATAAGCGGTTCTTCTCTCAAAAAGCCTATTCCAACTGCTGTTAAGGTAAATAATATGGTATTTACTTCAGCTGTAATGGGGACATATCCTGAGACAGGAAAGATACCGGAAACAATTGAAGAAGAAACGGATTTAATTTTTAATTATCTCGAAGAAATAGTAGAAAAAGCAGGGGCAGTACAGAGAATATTGCACTTCTTAGCGAACTGATAACAGATAAATTCTATAAAAAGCAATTATATACAGCTTGACTCAACATGCTTGCTGATTCTTCTAATCGTCCAGCCCGCCATACAAGTGTTCAGTCGTTAAAAACGGGCGTCCACATTCAGATAGAAATGATGGCAGTATTATAGATACATAGGGAATTAGTAAATGACTTTAGGAAAAGAGGAGAATGCCAGGCCTATTGGGATTATTGTGAATGTGTTGTCAGTTGCATTAGGTGGTATGTAGGAGGACTAGCTGGGAAATATCTGAGCCCTCATTTTAAAACACAGATCACACTCATTTTTGGAGTTTGTTCTTTATCGATTGGGATATTTACGTTAGGAATTATGGAAAACATGCCTGCAGAAGTATTAGGAACCGACTTAGGTCTAATATTGCATTTAGGAACTTGGATCAATCAGAGCGGCGTATTGATGGAAAAGACAATTACTACTTTGTTTAAGACACCAAAACATGGAATGGATCCTGCAGAATATATTTCTAAATTAACAACTGTAATTGTACTGTTTTGTGCAAGCGGAACAGGAATATATGGATCATTAGATGCTGGGATGACAGGCGGCAGTACGATTCTATTTTCAAAATCTATTTTAGATTTCTTTACAGCAGCTATATTTGCAGTAAATTTAGGATATGTTGTTTCGATTATTGCAATTCCACAATTTGTTATCTTCCTTGTCCTGTTCTTGTTGGCAAAAGTTGTTTTTCCAATGGCGTCCCCAGTTATGATCAATGACTTTAAAGCTGCAAGAGGTTTATTGATGATAGCGACTGAGTTTAGAATGATGAAAGTAAAAGAATTCCCTGTTGCCGATATGATACTTGCTATGCTGTTAGTCATATCGCTGAGCTACATCTGGACAAATTGGCTGGTTCCAATGTTTTAACTTTAAAATAGTGGTAAAAAATACATTTTACATACTTAAAATGCATATTTAGTCCTTCTAAAATCTTTATTTAGAAGGGCTTTTTTTTATAGTAGTAAAAAGAATTGTGCTTTTTTGAAATAAAATGTTGAAAAACTGTTGACGCATATTAAAATAGATGATAATATATAGAAGTTGTCACAGAGACGTTGTTCAAACGTTTCGGAAGATAATAAAAAATAATTTCAAAAACTTGTTGACATTGAGTCAACGCTCTGGTATTATTAAGAAGTTGTCACAGCGACAACGCAAACGAAATTAGACCTTTGAAAACTAAACAAAGTAAGACGAACCAAACGTGTAAGGAAGTTTTGGCAAGTGCCAAAACAAACAAATTAGTGAATATTTATTCGCTAGCAATCAATTAATGAGC
>NZ_JBGQQW010000045.1:0-3415 GCF_045528485.1 Desemzia sp. FAM 23990 | reverse complement strand
TTCGATTCCGGCCCTCGGCACCATTATTAGCACCCATAGCTCAATTGGATAGAGTACTTGACTACGAATCAAGCGGTTGCAAGTTCGACTCTTGCTGGGTGCATCTCTTTTAAAGAGTTTTTACTAACGTATACGGGAATTAGCTCAGCTTGGTAGAGCACTTGGTTTGGGACCAAGGGGTCGCAGGTTCGAATCCTGTATTCCCGATTTTATTTAGGGGCCTTAGCTCAGCTGGGAGAGCGCCTGCCTTGCACGCAGGAGGTCAGCGGTTCGATCCCGCTAGGCTCCATTGCAACAAGATTTCTTAATTTAATTATGGCGGTGTAGCTCAGCTGGCTAGAGCGTCCGGTTCATACCCGGGAGGTCGGGGGTTCGATCCCCTCCGCCGCTACTTTAATTGAATAAAAGAACTTGGACCTTTAGCTCAGTTGGTTAGAGCAGACGGCTCATAACCGTCCGGTCGCAGGTTCGAGTCCTGCAAGGTCCACTTTGATCTTTTCGATTAGAATTACCTTGTATTTCACGGAGGATTACCCAAGTCCGGCTGAAGGGAACGGTCTTGAAAACCGTCAGGTGTGTAAAAGCACGCAAGGGTTCGAATCCCTTATCCTCCTTATTGTGTCTGTAAGCAGTCATGGAAATTTATATTTATTATCGCGGGGTAGAGCAGTTGGCAGCTCGTCGGGCTCATAACCCGGAGGTCGCAGGTTCGAGTCCTGCCCCCGCAATAGTGCAACAATGCACTGAAAGAAAAATTAAGCTGATTTTGGTCTCGTGGTGTAGGGGTTAACATGTCTGCCTGTCACGCAGAAGATCGCGGGTTCGATTCCCGTCGAGACCGTTTTATGCGGGTGTAGTTTAGTGGTAAAACCTCAGCCTTCCAAGCTGATGATGGGAGTTCGATTCTCCTCACCCGCTTTTATGGGCCTATAGCTCAGCTGGTTAGAGCGCACGCCTGATAAGCGTGAGGTCGATGGTTCGAGTCCATTTAGGCCCATTACACCAATTAATTTATTGGTTTGTAAAAAGTAAAATTGTGGTTTGGGGAAGTACTCAAGTGGCTGAAGAGGCGCCCCTGCTAAGGGTGTAGGTCGTTAACGCGGCGCGAGGGTTCAAATCCCTCCTTCTCCGTTAGTTTTAGCACCAATCCATAATATTTCTATCAAGTTATCTGGCCCGTTGGTCAAGCGGTTAAGACACTGCCCTTTCACGGCGGTAACACGGGTTCGAATCCCGTACGGGTCATGAGGTTTTAAACCTCTTCAAAATAAACAATTGTTTATATCGGAGGATTACCCAAGTCCGGCTGAAGGGAACGGTCTTGAAAACCGTCAGGTGTGTAAAAGCACGCAAGGGTTCGAATCCCTTATCCTCCTTATCGTGTCTGTAAGCAGTCATGGAAATTTATATTTATTATCGCGGGGTAGAGCAGTTGGCAGCTCGTCGGGCTCATAACCCGGAGGTCGCAGGTTCGAGTCCTGCCCCCGCAATGTGCAGCAGTGCACTGAAAGAAAAATTAAGCTGATTTTGGTCTCGTGGTGTAGGGGTTAACATGTCTGCCTGTCACGCAGAAGATCGCGGGTTCGATTCCCGTCGAGACCGTTTAATTGAATATTTGGCCCGGTAGCTCAGTTGGTAGAGCACTTGATTGAAGCTCAAGGTGTCGGCAGTTCGACTCTGTCCCGGGCCATAACTAAAATGCGGGTGTAGTTTAGTGGTAAAACCTCAGCCTTCCAAGCTGATGATGGGAGTTCGATTCTCCTCACCCGCTCTTTTTTTATGTCTTTTGGGCCTATAGCTCAGCTGGTTAGAGCGCACGCCTGATAAGCGTGAGGTCGATGGTTCGAGTCCATTTAGGCCCATATTCTTCTTAGAAAAATAATTAATCAGGCCCGTTGGTCAAGCGGTTAAGACACTGCCCTTTCACGGCGGTAACACGGGTTCGAATCCCGTACGGGTCATTAAAATACAGAATGCTAAAAAGAGCTGTTCACAGTCAAATGACGTGAACAGCTCTTTTTGGTTGGTTTGACGTACGCAGGGGCAGTAAGATACCTGAGACAGCACCTATCGTTTCTTGAATAGGTTGGACATTCTATGCTAGCTGGACTCTATGCTGGAGAAATTTATTATCTCAAGTTCCATATTATCAGCTTATTCCCATTTCAGCTGTTCTACATCTTGGAGGACGGTAGTTTTATGAGGAAGAAAAAGATTTTATTTCTCATACTGGATTAAACGTTATTACGGATACTTTGCTGATTGCTCATTATGAATTGTAAATAAATAGAATATAAAAAAGAGAATTTTCGAATATAAAATCAGCAAAAATACCTTCATTAGAATGTGGTATTCTACCTTCATGCTAACAAAGTTATTTTTGCTGGGTGTATTCATGTTTTAAAGATTTGCGAAATAGAGGACTTCTGCAAAAATAAAGATTACTGTATACAGAATTTGGAACAGCCGGAACGTTTTCAGTGTGACAGATTTGGAGTCTTTCCAACTATGAGTGATAAATAATCTGGCCAGACGGATGGCTAACGGGAGAGTTAAAATAAAAAGAAACAACCCCATACGAAATGTACTATACAAAAATAGTCCTGTACTTAGATAAATGAAAATCAGTAGGGTTACCAATATATAAGACTGGCCTATTGCAACACGAGGAGATTTTTTTTCTGCTAAATAACTGCCGATTTCAATAAACAAATGTAAGATGACCAATGGTGTACTCCAGACAATCAGTATTAAAGGAAGAAATTGCGCTTGAATAAAGAAACTTAAGTAGGTCAGCATACCACCTTTGAAAATTCCTAAAATCAAGACAGCAACAATAGGAAACTGGTTATCTTTAAGAACTTGTTGGAAATGAATGATTAAACTATATAAGATAATTAATAAAGCAATAGAATAATGGGATTGAAAGCTGAGAAATGCTATTAACAAGATATTCATTAATTCCATAAGATAAAACGGACCTTTAAGTTCTGATTTATTGAGAAACGAGTGCTTTTTTAAATAATTTTCAATACAGTAATTTACGAAAAGCAGTAAATAAAAAGCGATAAATTTTCCAATATTCAATGGGACATATTGAACAGCATAAAGGGTCCCTATCAGGAGATAGCTGAATGGAGTGAAGAGTACCAAAACTATTGGATTATATAAAAAGGTTTCAATGGTATTTTTTATGGGCATAAAAGACTGGCTCCTTTCTTCTAATTCCTATCTATCATACCAAAAAAATTAAAAGGAAAAAGAAAAAGATTTCAGTTTTTATAAGGCGTGTCAAGCGAAAGTTAAAATGTCCTAAAACCAAGGCTCACATTAATGCAAGCTTTTACTTCGCAAAAGCTTGCATTAATGTGACCGAATTTGTTAAAATTAGTCCTAAGCTGTTTGTTCAGCTTCG
>NZ_JBGQQW010000044.1:0-3965 GCF_045528485.1 Desemzia sp. FAM 23990 | reverse complement strand
ACCCGTCCGCCACTCTTCTTTCTCGGTGCAAGCACCGATAGGAAGCGTTCGACTTGCATGTATTAGGCACGCCGCCAGCGTTCGTCCTGAGCCAGGATCAAACTCTCATAAAAGTTGCAGACCGAAGCCTGCTTATTTTAATGATGCTTGTAGCTCATTAATTGATTGCTAGCGAATAATTATTCACTAATTTGTTTGTTTTGGCACTTGCCAAAACTTCCTTACACGTTTGGTTCGTCTTACTTTGTTTAGTTTTCAAAGGTCTAATTTCGTTTGCGTTGTCACTGTGACAACTTCTTAATATTACCAGGCGACCGAAGCATTGTCAACATTTTTTTAAAAGTTTTTTTTGCATCTTTATTCAAAAAATATTTATGCAAGCGCTCCATCGACTCCATTAATACTATCACGTCGCTTAACTTTAAGTCAACAACTTTTTATTGAAAAATTTACAATCGACTAACAGTGTTGTAAACCTTGTTTTTGCGACATCAATTACTATAACAACTTTTTGTTTTCTGGTCAACAAAAAAAATGCTTTTTTTTATTAACGCGTATAATAATTATTCAAAAAGGCAAAATGGTTTGGTTTTCACAAGGTTCTTCTATCTCAAATACTTAAATTCAATGAAATATAAAAGTAGCAAAGTTCGCTTTTTTATATTAGTGGATAATGGTAAAGATTAAAATCTGCTTTTTCTATACCCGTATCATGGTCTTTAATTCTCTTTACGAATGAAAACCCTGACTCTTGATACAAGTTATTTAAATACTCTTTTTCTGCCATACAATCTAATCGTATACCTTTGGTTTGTTTTTTTGCTGCTATATGTTTAGCTTCTTCTATCATCTGCAAAGCAATAGCAGTGCCAGCATACTTACGCACGATATTAACTCGATGTAAATAAAGCCACTCTTCATCGGGAGTATGTCCCCACATTTCTTTATCCCAGTTGCTTTGTTTGTTCCATAGAATAAACATACCCGCTACATGATTGTCCAGCGTGGCATAATATACTTCTCCCCGTTCAATAGCTAATGGAGTATTGTGGTTGTCTTTGCCTTCTAATAGTTCGCTCCACTGAGTGGAGTCTATAGTTTTTAACCATTGTGCTGTCTGCATTAAAATCCCCTGAATAAGAGACGCGTCATTTGATGTTGCTTGGTGGATAACTATTTGAGATTCCATGTTTTGCCTTCTTTCTTATAAAGATAAAATAAAAAACGCTGTTTAAAGCCATTCAATCAGAAAATTTCTTTTCTCCACGATTGAACGGCTAAACAACGGTTAGAATTACACTAAGGATTATAGACGGTTATTTAATTCTTTTCCTAACTCTTCAAATCCTGGTTTACCTAACAATGCAAACATATTTTTCTTGTAAGCTTCTACTCCTGGTTGGTCAAATGGATTTACGCCATTTAGGTAACCAGAAACACCTACAGCGATTTCGAAGAAGTACATCAAGTAGCCTAATGTATATTCGTCAGTTTCTGGAATAGTGATCACAAAGTTTGGAACATCTCCATCGGTGTGGGCTAATAAAGTTCCTTGGAAAGCTTTTGTGTTCACGAAGTCGATTTCTTTTCCTTGTAAATAGCCTAAGCCATCTAAATCTTCTTCGCTTTCTGGAATAGCCATTCCTTTTTTAGTTTTTTCAACTTTGATAACCGTTTCAAAAATATTACGAGAACCTTCTTGAATGAATTGTCCTAATGAATGCAAGTCAGTAGAGAAGTTAGCACTTGAAGGGTAGATACCTTTTTGGTCTTTTCCTTCTGATTCTCCAAATAACTGTTTCCACCATTCTGAAAAGTATTGCAAGCTTGGTTCGTAATTGATCAATAACTCAGTTACTTTTCCTTTGCGATATAATACGTTACGTAATGCTGCATATTGGTAAGCTTCATTTTCTTCTAGTTTATCACTAGAGTATGCTTCGCTGGCATCTGCTGCACCTTTCATCAACGCATCGATATCTGCTCCACTTACTGCGATTGGCAATAAACCTACAGCAGTTAACACAGAGAAACGTCCTCCAACATCGTCAGGAATGACGAAAGTTTCATACCCTTGTGCATCGGCTTCTCCTTTTAAAGAACCTTTAGCTTTATCAGTTGTTGCGTAGATTCTTTCTTTAGCGCCTTCTTCTCCATATTTCTTGATTAATAATTCTTTAAACACACGGAAAGCGATAGCAGGTTCTGTAGTTGTTCCAGATTTCGAAATCATATTAACTGAAAAATCACGGTCTCCGATAACTTCTACTAAATCATTTAAATAAGTTGAGCTGATACTGTTTCCTGCAAAGAAAATTTGCGGAGCTTTACGTTCATCTTTACCTAGTAAATTGTAGAAAGTGTGATTTAAGAAATCCAATGCAGCTTTAGCTCCTAAGTAAGAACCGCCGATTCCTAGTACAACTAATACTTCAGACTCATTTTGGATTTTTTTAGCAGCTTCTTTAATACGAGCAAATTCTTCTTTGTCGTAATTTTTCGGCAAGTTGACCCATCCTAGATAGTCGCTACCTGCGCCAGTTCCGTTACGCAGCATGTCGTCAGCTGTTGAAACTTGTTGTTGCAAATTAGTCAGTTCATGTTCTTGAATGAATTTGCTGATTGTTGAATAATCAAATTGAATATGACTCATTTTTCAATAACCTCCATAAGTATGTATTGTGGTTTATTGCTTATTTAATACTCTTTTACTTTAGATGTTTTGCCTGAAAAAAGCAAGAAAAAACAGCACTTTCATCATTAAAATGAAAACGCTGTTGTCGTATTGTTATTTCATTGATTGAAAATGGGAACCCCAGATATATCCATGTCTTCTAACGTTTCAATTAAAGTGTCAGAAGGCATCCAAGCGTAGTGAGTCGAGTTCTCTTTCAAAAGTTCATTGAGTTCTGTAAATTTTTTATTTAACGCAAATACAAAAAGAGGTATACGAGAATCATTTACAACAGAATTTGTTAGTTCGCATAAGTCTAATGCTGAACCTTCAATATCAAGAATCGTTTTTAATTCATCAATCATACACGCCAGCCCAGTTTTATTATCACAAATAGGTGTAGTTGGCAGTTCGTATGATTCCTCTTGATTTTTTACCAAAAAAACATATTTCCCATTAAACGCTTGAGCCATTACAGTACCGGCTACCATTTGTGCTTCAGTCATGCATATACCCCTCTCAAGAATTATCCATAGTAACAAATATTCTCTACTATAACGAATACACTATTGACTAGAGTTGATCTGGTTCTTTTCATCTTCTTTAGCCTGTTTAATCCATTTAGGCAAGGTTTCTTTGATACTTTGAAACCCTATTTTGCCTTTTTTAGCATAGTGGCGTTTTTTCTTAGGATAGTAAACAAATGTTTGAGGGTCTTCCAAGGTTCTGAGGGATAAGCTGATTTTTTTGGTGTATTCATCAATGTCAATGATCATCACTTCAAGTTCTTCTCCAACGGTTAACAATTCATCTACTTCTTTAACATAACCATGTCGGCATTCAGAGATATGAATCAAACCTTGAGTTTCTTCATCTAAAGAAACAAATGCACCATAAGGTTGAATCCCAGTTACTTGGCCTTTTGTAACCATACCGATTTTATATTCCATCCTAACACCTCGCTTTACAGAATTAATCCACTGTGTTCATTACGCTCTTATTATAGCACCATCTATAAATAATTTGTACCATTTTGAAAATGACTTCGTTTTCAAAATGATTCGTTATTTTATTTATTGAACAAAAGAGGCTATTCTAGCCTTTTTTCTTTACCCGTTGTTCACAAAATATTTTAAGAGTTTACACTTTTCATCAATAAACCACAATCGAGTAGGAGGTAAATAATTAATTTATTTACCGTCCTCTCACACCACCGTACGTACCGTTCGGTATACGGCGGTTCAATTTTATATAACATGCTTTTGTTTTAAATAGTAACTATCTGGAGATA
>NZ_JBGQQW010000043.1:0-6165 GCF_045528485.1 Desemzia sp. FAM 23990 | reverse complement strand
CCATCTGTAGAGTTCTTTATTAATTCAATCATTTCTGTTAAAATAGTTTCCAAGGAAGACCAACCTTTACGATTATATTTAGGCGCTCAAACCTATAATTGTATGGTAACGGTCTTCCTCTTTTTTTTGTCAACTTAAAAAACGATCGTCATTCGTCTTTTATTTCTACCACCGAATATTTTACACTAAGTCTTCAAGAGCGTTTATTGCTTCTTTTTCAAAAAAAATGTATGATTCTAAGAGTGTCGCTTAAATTGCGACAGCAGACAAAAACAATAAATACCGTTTTGTTGAAATGGAGGAATACGACAATGCAGAAAAATAAATTGGAGATAGCAAAAGATATTTTCCTGATCACAATTGGCTGCGCTTTATTCGGCTTTAGTCTTGTTAATATCAATATTGCTAACCAATTGGCTGAAGGCGGCTTTACAGGACTTACGTTGATTTTAAATAGTTTGTTTGATATCAACCCTGCTTATTCGATCCTTGTTTTAAATGTGCCGATGATTTTAATCGGATGGAAATTATTAGGGAATCAATCATTGATTTATACTCTTTATGGAACATTTATGCTTTCTTTTTTCTTAGAGATCTGGCAACGAATACCGGTTGTTATTCCGACTAAAGGCGATTTACTGATTGCCGCACTATTAGCTGGTCTTGCCGGAGGAATCGGAAGCGGATTGATCTATCGCTCAGGTGGGACAACAGGCGGTTCAGATATAATTGCTCGGATCGCGGAAAAGAAGTATGGAATCGCGATGGGAAAAAGCTTACTGGCTTTTGACGTGCTGGTCCTTGTCCTGTCGTTGACCTATATCGACTTGCCGCACATGATGTATACATTATTGACCTCTTTTGTCTTTACGCAAATGGTCGATTTCATGCAACAAGGTTCTTATAGCGGTCGAGGCCTATTGATCATCTCCGAAAAAAGCGATGCGATCGCAGACAACATTTTAGCTGAACTTGAACGTGGTGTAACTTACATTAAAGCTGAAGGGGCTTATTCCAAACAAGAAAAAAATATTCTGTATTGTGTTATGGGCTCACATGAAATTGTAGCAGCGAAAAACATTATTAATCAAACCGATCCGAATGCCTTTATTTCGATTTTATCCGTTCACGAAGTGTTAGGAGAAGGCTTTTCTTATGACCCCAAACCTAAAGGTCGTTTTCAAAAGAATAAACAAACTGCGCAAAAACACATTAAATCATAAATATTCACACAAAAATGTTCTGGACCTTAGCGAAAGGTACAGAACATTTCTTTCTATCTCCACAAAAAAACTCTTAACAAATTTCACAACAGCTGAAATCTGTTAAGAGCCACAAGCCTTATAAACTAGTCTTTTTTTGATGATCCAATAATTCTTTTTCGATTTCTTTCAATTCAGTAGAAAATTCAATAAATTCCTCTCGATTGCCATTTTCCAAAGCTTCATCAATTAAGTTCAACATCAAATGTTTTTTTTCGTTCAAAGAGAGTTTTGTAATGGCGTGTTCTACTTCGCGAATAAGATCTTGGGGAATAGTTTCGTTCCAGCGGTGATAAGGATTATCTTCTAAAATCGCAAGATATTGTTCTGTTTTCCAGGGTTCTCTGAATACCAGTTCTAAATACATATCTTCCTGCCAATTGAGTCGCACTTCATGAAAAGCTTGCTCAGGGTCACTAAACGCTTGTCCGTCTTTATAAAACAAAAACGGTTCGTTATCCATACCAACAGTCGACATCATAATCCCTCTAGGAGTCGTTTCCACATCCTCAACAAAATGAACCTTATTTAATACAATATCATGATTGAGCAGATAATTTAAGATCCACATAGATTCTCTTCTTTTTAGTTGATGACGATCTAAAAACCAACCGATGAAGGATTTTTTTTCTTCTAAAGAAACTTGGATGTTCATAGGAAAACCTCCTTATAACTCCTTTAGTATAGTATACCCTAGTCTAATAATAGTTGCCATTGATTGACTCGTAGAAATTCAACATTTCTTCATCAGTAGGTTCTACTTGCAAATAATCCTCTAAAACATCTTTAATGACCGTTCGGTCGCCTTCTTCTCTCAAGTAGCCAACATAACTTTTCAAGAACGAAGGATTTTGGCGGAATGCCGGATAGGCTTTAGAGAAAGCTTTTCCTGCAGCTTCATATTCTTCGATACCTTCATTGGCAATCGCTAAGTTCCAGTAAAATTGTGGATCTGCTTCTTCATCCGTCAACGCTTGTTGGATAAAGTCGATCGTTTCAGAAAATCGTTCTTGTTTATTTAGTAAGTTTGTATAGGCCAGTAAATATCCGGCATTATCGGGATCAAGTTCAATCGCTTTTTGGTAGTATTCTTCCGCAGCATCTTCTCGTTCTAATTTAAGATTGATCGCTGCTCCTTGAAGGTACAAGTCAGGATTGAATTCATCGTACTGTAGTCCTTCTTGAATCACTTCTATTGCTTTATCTAATCGCAGATCTTCTTCTAGCCCTTTAGCCAAGTAAGGATACACAGAAGTGTAGCTAGGGTCTAACTCTTTCAATTTAAACAGGGTTTCATTTGCGCGTTGGAATTCTTTCTGTTGCAAATACGTAAATCCTAATTGGAATAAAGTATCCACGTGTTCATGTTCTTCTAAGCTTTGCTTCAAGTAGTTGACAGCTTCTTCAAAATCACCTAAGGCGCTATATGCTCCACCGCATCTGGCCGCCAAATTGATTCCGGATAATTCTGCGTGTCCTTGAATCAATAAATCTTCATAGCCTTTGATGGCTTGAGCGTATTTCCCCATTGAAAAATGTAATTCAGCTAACGCAAAAATTACGGCCGGTTCATCTCCCACTGCTTCTTTAGCACGAAGCAGTTTGTGTTCGCTCACTTCATATAAACCTTGTACATAGTACAAATCTGCCAACACCAATAAAGCTTGAGGGTAAGCGTCGCTGGTTTCTTTGATTTGCAATAACCAGTCAGAGGCTGCTTCCATATCGCCTTCTTCGATAGCAATTTCTGCTAAACTCACTTTTAATTCATCATTTTCTGGGTATAGTTCAAGCAAATGCACATTGATTGCTTTGGTTTCTTCGTTAAATCCAAGTTGATATAAACTATCACTTAAAAGATACAATTCTTCATCTGAATCTTGTTTCATGGCTTGTAGGAACAGCTCAGTAGCTTCTCCTAAATCGTTATCATGTAAAGCCTGAATCATTTTTTTTCCGTATGACATTCCTAAAACCTCTTTCGCAGTTCAATTCATTTAGTTATTCACCAGTTTAACACAATTTTTAAGATAAAAATAGTTGTCCTGATCAGTCACTGAACTAAAATAAATGGCAATGTTTGAACAATATTCCAACAAATTTAAAATTTCACAATTATTTTTGGTCTAGACCTTTACAAAATAGAAATAGCGCTGTACTCTAAAAACGAAAAATTTATCAATCCATCTTAGGAGGTACTTAATCATGCATTTAGATTTTACAAAGGAAGAATCTCAGGATATTGAAGCATTTGTAAGTAATTTAACGTTGACCAAAGAAGAGTATTTTCTATGTCTCCATAAGAAAAACGTGTTCACTAAAGAAGCTTTGCAAGATAGGCTAAATTTCAGGTGTTTTATTGAAGACTATCACCACATGTTGGAGAACTTGTACGATTACAATTTTGTGATCAAAGATATGATCGAACACAATAACGATACAAAAATAATCGATTCGATCCTTTACTTTTTAGATACGACCATCAAAGATCCTATGGTACTGTCGCAACTATATGCAATTTATAAAAAACAGACCCAAAACGACCTTTCTCCATTCCAGTAAAACATGGGTTTTTAAATACATCTAAACAGCTGCCCCATATTTAAAAGTATGCATAGAGTCCGTTTCAACAACTAGGAAGAAACGAACTCTGTCAATGACTTCTACACATCGAATAGCTGCTTAGGTAAAGACCTATGTTCTGTATTGGATATTAAAAATGAGGATGATCGTTCTTTAATCCGAGAAGTTGAAAATTTGTGCTCCTTTGCAATACTATTGATTCTCCAGACATAGCAAAAACCCTTGATTTCTCAAGGGTTTTTTGCTGGTCTTATTTAACTGAATCTTTAAGCGCTTTACCTGGTTTGAATGCAGGGACCTTGCTTGCTGCGATTTCGATTTCTTCCCCAGTTTGAGGATTACGTCCTTTACGAGCTGCACGGTCACGTACTTCAAAGTTACCAAATCCGATGATTTGAACTTTTTCGCCATCGCTTAATAGTTCTTGAATAGATCCGAAAACTGCGTCTACTGCTGTAGTTGCTTGTTTTTTGTTAAGATCTGTTTTAGATACTACGCTTTCGATTAATTGTGCTTTGTTAGCCATTTATATTTCACCTCCTCGAAAAGAAGATTCGATGTTTTGTTTTTGTAAACATCCTAAGCCATTTTTGAGTGGTCCAAAAATGACATCCAGCGAAATGAAAATTAGTTGATCTAAATGACATTTCAATTAAAAAGATATCACACAAAAGTTGATACTGCAATGTTTTTTACTGATTTTCGGCATTTTTTCGCAAGGTTTGCGTTAATCTTTCAAAACTATTGAACTTCATCACAAACTGTGATAAAATGCCGTTTACCAGTTTTTGGTTGCTCTTTTATTTTCTGTTACGAGTAATCAAACGGATAGGTGTTCCCTCAAACGAGAAGGTATCACGAAGACGATTTTCCAAGTAACGCGCATAAGAAAAGTGCATCATTTCAGAATCATTCACAAACACGACAAAAGTAGGCGGTTTGATCGCCACTTGAGTAGCATAGTAGATTTTCAAACGTTTTCCTTTATCTGTCGGTGTCGGATTCATCGCTACTGCATCCAAGATAACTTCATTCAATGTAGAAGATTGGATACGCAGTTTTTGATTTTGGCTGACCATGCTGATCAGTTCCGGCAATTTGTGCAATCTTTGTTTTGTCAAAGCTGATACATAAATGATAGGCGCATAGCTTAAGTAGGCAAACTCTTCTCGAATAGTTTCTTCAAATTCTTTCATTGTAGAGTTCTCTTTCTCGATCGCATCCCATTTATTGACTAAAATAATGATCCCTTTTCCAGCTTCATGTGCATAACCGGCAACTTTCTTATCTTGCTCTCTAATGCCTTCTTCTGCATTCAGGACCACTAGGACGACATCTGAGCGTTCAATGGCTCTAAGGGCTCTTAAAACACTGTATTTCTCTGTATTTTCGTACACTTTCCCTTTTTTACGAATACCGGCAGTGTCGATCATCACAAATTCTTCCCCGTCAGCTGATGTGAAAGAAGTATCAATTGCATCACGTGTTGTTCCCGCTACGTTCGACACGATTACACGATCTTCACCTAAAATAGCATTCACCAATGAAGATTTCCCTACATTCGGTCTTCCGATCAAACTAAATTTAATGACAGAATCATCGTATTCTTCTTCTTCCTCTTCAGGGAAGAACTTGATGGCTGCGTCTAGTAAGTCTCCTAACCCAATTCCGTGACTTCCAGAAAGAGGGCACGGATCTCCTAATCCTAAAGAGTAAAATTCAAAGATTTCTGCTCTCATTTCAGGGTTATCAACTTTGTTTACCGCTAATAACACGGGTTTATTGCTTCGGTACAATATTTGAGCTACATTTTCATCCGCATCCGTTACACCTTCTCTTACACTAGTAAGAAAGACGATCACATCTGCCTCTTCAATAGCAATTTCTGCTTGTTGTTTAATTTGTTCTAGAAAGGGTTCATCCCCTATATCAATTCCACCTGTATCAATCACATTAAATTCTTTTCCTAACCATTCTGCTGGAGAATATATCCGGTCACGGGTTACCCCTGCTATATCCTCAACGATAGAAACACGTTCTCCGACAATACGGTTAAAAACTGTTGATTTTCCTACATTTGGACGACCAACGATGGCGATTACTGGTTTTGCCATGTTCTAGCCTCCTCTTTTTCTACTTTAGTACTTTACTAGTTTAGTTGAATTCCTTTAAACTTGCAAACACCAATTGTATTTTGTTTGTGTCAAGTTTTTCTCGAGCGTCCTATTACTCCGCTAGTTTAGGCACTCTATTTTTGTACACTTGTCAGCTACCGCACGGCTCCGCCGCTTGCTGGCCCATCTTTTGGAAGAACGTTCCT
>NZ_JBGQQW010000042.1:0-9421 GCF_045528485.1 Desemzia sp. FAM 23990 | reverse complement strand
TGGAATCAGCTAAATAAGCAAAATTTTCTGGAAATAGTCATCCTTTGCGTAAGCATTCGATTTTTTTTACTTTTTTCAAGAAAATAATAATTCAGAATATTCTGACTATATTTATGCAACACTAGTGCTTTATTATAAGTCATCAGTTATAGAAAACAATCAATACGCATTAGTTCAATAGTTGTTCTGCAGTTGGCACTCCACTCTCACATTCAAAAAAGCTCGAATTTTCTAATAGATAGAAGAAAATTCGAGCTTTTTGGATAGTGATTAGAATGATGGTACTTCGTTTACTTTATGTCACCAATCATCATGCTCATTAAACACACGTCTAAATATTCCCCGTTGTCTTTTACCCCACGAGACATGACTGCTTCTAATGTAAACCCCAACTTTTCGTATAAATGACGCGCTTTTTGATTCCGGGCTTGCACAGTCAACTCCAAGCGTTTCAAGACAGATGATTCATTAGCCCACTCAATCATTTCTTTCATCATAGTGGTCCCTAACCCGTAGCCCCAATAGTCTTTTGCGATGACGATGCCTATCTCACCAATATGGCTTAATTTTGGGCTTTGAGAGCCATGCACAGAAGCGGTGCCGATAACTTCATCATTTACCAAGGCAACCAGCAGGACGTTATTATTTGACTCATACAGCTTAGCTAATTGCTCTTGTTCTTCTTCTACCGTGATTCCCGGTCCTTCTTCGCCCATTGTCATAAACCCGGTTTCAAGAGCTGTATGACTCAAATGATTTAAGATGCTTGCAGCATCATCCGGAATAGCTTCTCTGATTACTACATCCAATTGTTCTTCCATCAATTCACCTGCTCCTTAGTCAATATTCCATGCTTCTATTAATTTCTCAAAACGTTTCCCTTTTGGTATAAACGTTATTTTTCGTTCTGACAACTCTTCACCTACTGGTTTTAATTGGATCTCAAGATGCTCTTCTGGAACATCTTCAGGAATAAAAGTCGCCCATTCAATCACTGAAACGCCTTCTCCTTCAAAGTACTCTTCAAGCCCTAAGTCAGTTCCTCCAGTTTCTTCTAAACGATAGACATCCATGTGATACAAAGGCAATCTTCCTTCATCATATTCACGTATAAGCGTATACGTGGGACTTTTAATAATGCGTTGGATTCCTAATCCTTCAGCGATACCTTTTGTAAAAGTTGTTTTGCCAGCTCCTAAATTGCCTTCCAACAACAACACATCTCCTGCTGCTAATTGATCCGCTAAACTAGCCGCTATTTCTTTTGTTTCCATTTCGTTTTTTGCATAGAGTGTTTTCACGTCATTCACCTTTCTTCTCATAGGCAGTTATTGTACTATTTTAATTCATTTGACTAGAAAAAGCGAAAACTAATTTTGATGAAACTTCTCAAAATAAAAAAAGGCACTCAAAGAGCGCCTTTTCTGTCTTTTAATCATAGAATTTTAATTATAGAGCTTGATTAGCTGTGATGATAGCTGTCTTGTAGACATCTTCTTCCACACAACCACGAGAAAGGTCAGAAATGGGTTTGTTCAAACCTTGTAAGATTGGTCCAATTGCTTCAAAATTACCGAAACGTTGTGCGATCTTGTAACCAATATTTCCTGATTGTAATTCTGGGAAAACAAATACTGATGCTTGTCCAGCAACATTTGATTCTGGTGCTTTTTGATCTGCAACAGCTTTAACGAAAGCAGCATCAAACTGGATTTCACCGTCAATTTCATATTGAGGTGCTAATTCTTTAGCAATTTTAGTTGCTTCGGCTACTTTAGTTACTTCGTCAGCTTTTGCTGAACCCTTTGTTGAGAAGCTTAATAAAGCAACTTTAGGTTCAATATCAAACATTTCAGCTGTTTTAGCACTTTCTACTGCGATTTCTGCTAATTCTTGCGCAGAAGGGTTCACGTTGATGGCACAATCTGAGAACAAGTATTTTTCTTGTCCACGTCCGCGCATCATAATGAACGCTCCACTAGTACGGCTAACGCCTGGTTTAGTTTTGATGATTTGAAGAGCAGGACGAACGGTATCTCCTGTTGAGTGTACAGCCCCACTTACAAGAGCATCTACTTTACCCATGTGAGTTAACATTGTTCCAAAGTAGTTTTCATCTTTTAAAATTTCATGAGCTTGTTCTGCAGTTGCTTTACCTTTACGGCGTTCAACAAAAGCTTCTACCATAGCGTCAAATTCATCATAGTTATTTGGGTCAATGATTTCAATGTTTTCTACGTTAAATCCATGATCTTTTGCGGAAGTTTTGATTTCTTCAACATTTCCTAAAAGTACTGGGTGTACCAAGTTTTCTGCTTGTAAACGGACTACCGCACCCAAAATACGTGGTTCAGTTCCTTCTGGAAATACTACACGGACATTTTTATTTAAAACTTTAGATTTTAAACTCTCAAATAGTTCCAATCTAATTCCCTCCAACCTTGTTTTATACTACAGTTCTAATAATACTACTATATCACCAAAAAATACAGTTATTTCAGCTTTTTTTATTCTTATACAGCTATTTTTTATTTTTTCACAGAACAAAACTATTACAGATATTCAGTTGTTGTTTCTTTTTAGAGTGTAGGCACTTCCCAATCGATCGGTGTCTGTCCACTTTCGATCAAAGCCTCATTGGTTTTTGAAAAAGGTCTTGATCCAAAAAAACCTTTTCTGGCAGAAAAGGGGCTTGGATGAGGCGACGTTAGGACCACATGTTTAGACTCATCAATCAAATCTCTTTTTTCAATCGAAGGATTTCCCCACAGAATAAACACGATCATTCCACTTCGTTCATTCAGTTTTTGAATCACAAAATTGGTTAATTCCTCCCATCCTTTTCCTTTATGCGAATGAGAATGTCCTTCTCTCACAGTCAAGACGGTATTTAACAACAACACTCCTTCCTTCGCCCATGATTCTAAGTAACCATGATCAGCTGGAGGATATCCTAAATCGGCCTCTAATTCTTTGTAGATGTTTTTTAAAGAAGGCGGCAGTTTAATTCCTGGTTGTACAGAAAAACTCAGTCCATGTGCTTGATTTTCTCTAATATAAGGATCTTGACCTAATATAACTGCTTTTACTTCACTATATGGTGTCCATTCAAAAGCCTGCCAAATATTTTCTTTTGGCGGGTAGATCGTTTCTGTTTCATATTCTTTTTTTAGAAATTCTCGCAGCTTTTGGTAACTCTCCGATTCACTGGCTTCTTTCAGAATAGGTGCCCAATCATTTTTTACTGGAATTGTCACAATTATGTTCCTCTCTTTAATTACTTTCCTTTTTCCTTATCCTACAAGAATTAAGACCCTTTCACAAGCGAAAACCTCTTTCATTTAAAGGTGCTATTTTCAAGCTATCATGGTAGACTGAAACTAGTAAAAAATCATGGAGGTTGTAGAATGGTAAAATTGATTGTTTCTGATATGGATGGGACATTGTTAAATGAAAAAATGATGATTTCCCAAACAAATGCGGATGCTATTCGTGAAGCAGAGAAACAAGGTATCCCTTTTATGGTAGCAACAGGACGTGGCTTTACAGAAGCCAAACCATTATTAGAAGAAGCTGGATTGTCTTGCCCGATCATTACGCTTAACGGTGCTCAAGTTTATGATGAAAAAGGAACTATTTTAAAAACAGCCGGTATCACTAAAGACACGGCTCGTAAAATATTAGCCACTATTAGAGAGCATAATTTGTATTGTGAGATCACAACTGGCAATGGTATTTTTTCGGATAACAAAGCGAAACGTATCGAGTCTGTTGCTTCTTTGCTTTTCGAAACAAACCCTGACACGACTTATAAAATGGCTGTAGTGTTAGCTGCTGCTCGTTTAGAGATTATGAATATCCATTACATTGATAATTACGATGAATTGATCGAGGACGAAACAATAGATGTGCTGAAAATTATTGCTTTCAGTCAAGATGGACAAAAAACATTGTTGCCTATTTCAGCTGAGTTAAATCAAATCGGTGATTTAGCGATCACTTCTTCCTTCGAAAACAACATTGAAATCAATCATGTTGATGCTCAAAAAGGAATTGCCGTCAGCGAGATGGCTAAAAAAATGGATATTGACTTGGACGATGTCATGACATTCGGAGATAATCTCAATGATTTATCAATGCTTAAAATCACAGGATTTAGTTTTGCTATGGAAAATGGCGCACAAGAAACTAAAAATACCGCAAAATACCTCACTTCAGCCAATAATGAAAATGGGGTTGCTGAAGGTATTATGTTGGCTCTTAATGGCCGCTTAGAAGAAAAAGTCAGCATTAACTAATCCCCTATAAAATAATGGTAAAAAGCTCATAGAGTTGGTTGAATAACCGACTCTGTGAGCTTTTTTGAGGTATTGAATTTAAAGCCTGTGATGTTCTCTTATTTTGGATGTGTTGCGTAAAACTATCAGGGTAGCCCTCCAAAAAAATGTTAGCTTTTTTATATGCAGCTGATTGGCTGGTTTGCATACGGTATTCCCACGACTTAGACTAGCCAATTTTGCTTTTGGTCGAACAGGATTACACCATTCAATGTGTTTTTCCAGTGAGATCCTCTGATTATCATGTCCAAAGAAAGCTTCGTTTGATGAGTTAATCAAGTTTATTAGTCAAGTGAGTAGTGAATTATTTCCCACTTGACTAATAAAGCGAGTTTATTGATCAAGTAGCAATTAAATAAGTGCTCACTTGATCAATAAAATGGTTTTATTACTCAAGTGAACATTAAATTAAGGCTCACTTGAAGAATAAACTAAAAAAATTAGAGCTACCAGCCGTCTCAGACACATTCATTCTTTATTCAGTCGGCATTTGAGTATAGTTTAATGAGAAATTCTTCTGTTTATTCGTTAAGAAATGATAAACAAAGGTCTATCCAGCTATTCTTGAGCCACTTTCAGCTTAAATTTTTCATGATACTTTGCCATAAAAATAGACCCCGTAAAATTAGATTTCACTCTAACTTTTCGGGGTCAGCCCTTGATTTGCGCGCTTACTTAATAACCATAGCTTTTTCTTGTGCTATCAGACACAGTTCTTGAGCTTTGAAGATATGGTCTTGGGTCATGGCATTTTCAGTGCGATTGATACAGTCTTTGATCATTTCTCCGAAAAATGGGAATCCAACTTCTCCAGTCAATGAGTAATGTTTTTCGCCTTCTGCTGTAACCAAATATAAATGGTCGCCTGTTTCTTCGCGAGCTACATCTACGTATTTACGTACTTCGATCGTTCCTTTAGTACCCGTAATGAACACACGACCATCACCCCAAGTACTTAAACCATCTGGTGTGAACCAGTCTACTTTAAAGATGAAACTTGCGCCATTTTCGCCAACTAAGGTAGCATCACCATAATCTTCTAATTCAGGCGTATCCGAGTTAGCAAAATTTCCAACTTTACTATGCAGCACTTCAGCATCTTCATTTCCTGTAAAGTATAAGAATTGTTCGATTTGATGGCTTCCGATATCACATAATATCCCACCATATTGTTCTTTATTAAAGAACCAATCAGGACGTTTTTCTTTGTCCAAACGATGCGGACCGAAACCGGTGACTTGAATCACGTCTCCGATGACACCCTCTTTTACCAGCTGTCCAGCATAAACAGCCCCTTCCACGTGCAGACGTTCACTGAAGTAGACCCAGAATTTTTGTCCTGTTTCTTTTACGACACGTTTCGTTTCTTCCAATTGTTCCATGGTTGTAAAAGCTGTTTTATCTGTGAAATAGTCTTTTCCAGCTTTCATCACTTGATTTCCCAGCTCACTGCGTTTGTTTGGAACTGCAGCTGCCGCCACCAAATGAATCTCTGGATCTTCCAAGATTTGTTCTAATGACTCAGCCACTTGTGCTTGCGGGAATTGTTCTTTGTATTCGGCTACTTTTTCTGGATTTGGATCGTAGACCCATTTCAAAGTTGCTCCAGCTTCCAGTAAACCATTGGTCATTCCATTGATGTGTCCATGATCTAAAGCTGCTGCTGCGAAATTAAATTCCCCTTCTTCAACTACTCGATTCATTTTTCCTTTTGGCGCATAATTCATCCCATCGTTACTGCCCATATAATACCCTTCCTTTCAGTAGAAAAAAGGGAACCAGTCGTCTCTGATCAACTGGTTTCCTCTTTTAGTGTGCATTAGAATAATTCTTTGTATCCTAATTCGTATAAGTAGTCGCGTGAGTCCGCTAAACTGTCGAATGGATCGCGTCCATATACGTCATCTTGTTCAACCAGCAAGTAACGAGCACCACTTTCAATACTTTGTTCAATAATGCCTTTCAAGTCAAGGGAACCTGTTCCCAATTCAGCAAATTGAATGTTATTTGTGAATGCATCCATGAAATGCTCTGCTTCCCCTCTTTGTAAAGCATCTACAGCTTCTTGAGGGACCGGAACGATACGGTAGTCTTTCAAGTGAACCAAATCTACTTTCCCAGCGTATTCTTTCAGTACTTCGATTGGATTTCTTCCACCACGTTGTACCCAGTGCATATCCAATTCAAAGCCCAATAATGGTGCTTCTTCACGAATGATGTCTAACAGGTAACGACCGTCGTATTTTACAAATTCAATATGGTGGTTGTGGTAATACAATTTAATCCCTTGCTCTTTCATTTTTTCCGCTACATCATTGGCTTCATGGCAAAATTCCACTACTTTATCCAGCGAAGCCATTGCTTCAAATGGCAGCATTCCGATACGAACGATGTCTGCATCTAATGTTTTACAATCATCGATAATCTTATCCAAATGAGTGGTCAAAGATTCTTGCCCTTCCATCATCGGCTTCAGTCCAGCTGATAAAGAAGCGATTTCCATCCCTAACTCTGTGGAAGCCCGTTTGATTTCTTGGACATTTTCCGGTGTCATATCTACTTGAGAAATCTCCACTGCGTTATAACCTAATTCACTTGCTCTTTTTAGTGTTTCGTAAGGTCCTAAGTCTTTAAACTGTTCCTTCAACGTGAACCCTTGTACCCCGATTTTCACTTTTGTCATGATTAAGCTCCTCTCTTGTTATCCGTTCTGCATTTCCTGCATTTTTTGATGAACGGTCCATCATTTCAATCATTTCCATAGAGGCGATTGCTTCTCTTACGTGGACATAGTCTTCGGTATTGTCTAAAATACTTTTATAGAATCGTTGAATCAGAATTCTATGCCCCATCCCGTAGTAGAATTTAGATCCTGGAATTCGATCGTCTTCTTCAATAACTTCTTTTCGTCCATTTTCATTAGTGAAATACAAGCGACTATCTTTGATCGTAAATTTTTCCTTTTCCGTGATCACTTGTAATTCCACTGAAGAATTCTCTGTATACGCATTGGTTGCATGGAAAAAAGCTTTTACCCCCGATTCGAAAGTAAATGTCGCGCTGGCTGTATCTTCTACTTCAATGTCGTAGTCCGTCAAATTAGTCAGTGACGCTTTACAGCTCTTTAAATCGCCACCGATCAACTGAATCAAATCCAGTGTATGGATCGATTGATTGATAATTGAGCCATAACCTGCTTCCAGTTTCTTCCCGCGCCACGGTTTAGTTGTATAATAGCTTTCTGGACGGAACCACGTTACTAATCCTTTAATAGAAGTAATTTGTCCCACATCTTCATTTTCGAGGATGTCTATCAGCTTCATAAAACTTCTATTGTAGCGATTTTGAAAACTGACACAGATTTTTCGATCTGTACTTTCAGCTAATTCAAGTTGTTCTAGAGATTCTTCATAATTGACAGAGACAGGTTTCTCCAAATAGACATGTGCACCGTATTTCACACACATAGCGGTAGCCGGTTGATGCAAATAATGCGGCAGACAAATGTGGACAACATCCAGCTCCATTTTTTGCAACATCGTTTCCATGTTCGTAAAAAATGGAAACTCCGTCCATTCACTTTTTTTATCTACATCCATGTCGCATACTGCTACCAATTCACCGTACTCACTTGCATTAATAGCATTAACATGTACGGGAGAAACGTCTCCTAAGCCAATTAAACCAACTCTTAACATAAGCTTTCTCTCCTTGTTCTTGACTCTACCCTAAGCGACAGACTATCTTTCGGAGAATTTGCCTTCTTCACGAATGCGTTTGTTTAATTCTTCCAGATATAATTCTTCGTCTAGATCTTGTAAATTGATTTCTTTACCTGTCCAGCTTGAAAGGTGAATCGAATTTGCTAAGCGAACTCCGTTGATTCCGTCAGAACCTGGTGCCAATAGAGGTGCGCCATCTAAAATATTCGCTGCAAAGTTTTCCAATACGCCTGAATGTTGCTCTCCCCATGGACTATCAAATTCAATCGTTTCTTGAGTATACAATTCATCTGCCTTCAATTGACCCATAAAGAGCTTTTTAACGTCTTCCATATCCATGTTCTCGCTAAGTTCTTGCTCTGGTTTAACTAAGCGACTAACTGTAGCTGTTTTACTTCCATCTACCACGATTTTCCCTTGATCGCCTAAGATTTCAAAACGGTCAGTTCCAATAATATCATGTGTAGCTGTAACAAAAACTCCTGTTACTCCATCACCATAATCTACAACAGCAGTCACTTCATCTTCTACTACGATATCACGTTTGAAACCATATGCTACTTTTGAGTAAACTGATTTTGGAACTCCACAGATCCATTGCCATAGGTCTAATTGGTGAGGTGCTTGGTTCACTAAGACGCCTCCACCTTCTCCGCCCCATGTTGCTCTCCATTCGCTTTGATCGTAGTAAGGTTGTGGTCTCCACCAGTTTGTGATGATCCAGTTTGAACGACGGATTTTTCCGATTTCACCATTGTCCACAATCTCTTTGATTTTTTTGTATAATGGATTGTTGCGTTGGTTGAACATGATTCCAAATGTCAATTCTGATTTAGTAGCTGCAAATTCATTTAACTCTTTTACTTGTTTCGTGTAAACTCCAGCAGGTTTTTCAACTAGTGCATGGATGTCGCGTTTTAAAGCTGCGATTCCCATTTCAGGGTGAAGGTAGTGCGGTACAGTTGTGATGATAGCATCTACTTTTCCGCTTTCCATCATTTCAATGTAATCTTCATAAAAAGGTACTTCAGGATATTCGCTTTCAACAACAGCTTTTTTTTCTGTATCAATATCACAGATAGCTGCGATTTCCATGTTTGGAACCATTCCATCTTTAATAAATTTTGCATACATACTACCTTGAGTCCCAAGACCGATAATACCTAATTTAACTTTTTTCGTCATTTTAGCTTCACCTGTTAGTGTCAATATTTTCTCGGTAAAAATTTTTTTTAAAAGTTCAAAGAGAAATTATTCCATTTTTCCAAACAATTATACGTTGATTTGCCTTTTTTGTTCTGTTTTTGTGCTATATAAGATGAAAAAACGTTTTTTTGGGCTTTTTAACCCGCAGGCCGAATA
>NZ_JBGQQW010000041.1:0-12370 GCF_045528485.1 Desemzia sp. FAM 23990 | reverse complement strand
GCCTTGGGCTTCCTTCAGATTCCACCTCACGGTGGACACCCTTGCCGTCAGCTATATGCTTACCACTGTCAGGTCGCATTCGGGACTTGCACCCGTTAGAGTTCGCCCATGCTGGGCGAACGAAAAAGGCTGGAAAGAATTCCAACCCCTAAACAATTTTCTCTTTTACGTTAATCTTCATCCTCATCAAAGGCATCATCATCTTCTAAGGCTTCTTTGCCAATGAACGCTTGCAGCATCCAAATGTTCTTGTCTAAGTCATTTTTGAAATCAATCAATGTATCTTCTAAAGCATCGTCACCCTCGTCTTGTGCTAAACGAATCGCACGAACCGTAAGTTCACGAGTGTTTCTGAAGTCTTCGACAATGTTTTCAACCATGTCTTCTGCTTTCGCATATTTATTGACTGCATCTTCCGAAAGCATCGAATATTTTTCAAATTCGGCCGTTGTCGAAGCGGGTTTGTGACCAGATGCAATCAGACGCTCCGCAACTTTATCGAACCATTCTTCATTGCCATTATACAATTCTTCAAATTTTTCATGCAGCGTAAAGAAATTCGTACCCTTTACATACCAGTGGTATTGATGAAGTTTTACATGCAACGTATGCATGTTGCTTAAGATATGATCCGCAATAGCCGCTGCATTGATTTTTGTATGATGGACATGTTCCTTGTGTGCTTGTTCGACTTGCAATCTTTCTTGGGGCGTTTTTTCTTGAGAAGATTTATTTTCTGCCATGATTCATTCCTCCTATAGTTTATCTACTTTTTCGTTCCCTACAGCTTTGATCGGCGCCTCCTTTTTCTTTGTTGAACTCAGTATAGGATAGAATTTCGGTAAAAAAATTGACGCCCATCAAGAAAAGAATTGTTTTCTCCCGATAGACATCATGTTTTTCAAATGACTTGTCTTCCAGTATATCTACTGATTTTTTTAACACTGTTGTATATAACCGAATAAATCAGCATGCGAACCTATCTGAATCAAAGTCTGTATTCATTCTTCATCTTCAAGAAGCCCGCAAATTGCAAAAGAAAGTTACTGTTAAGAAATTATCCTAATCGACTAAAGAAACAGGCAGTTTATCAGCACGCCGATAATCATCCACAAAACAATTGAAATTAAACAGCCATTTCTAAATCCAATAATAGATCTTCTCTTTTCCATAGCGCGTCTCCTTTACAAGTGTGACCTTCGTTCTCAGAGAATGTTTTTATTGTAGTGGTTGTTTGAAAGTAGTTGATAGGGTGATGTGTTTGAAGCAATTTATTAGTGCTTCGAGTACAATAGAGGTTTTTTAGGTGAGTTCTTACCAATGCGGTAAAATGGATGCTTCATTTGTTGTATGGGTAAGTTGTTTCAAATTTATGTGTGGTCTCTTCATGAGGAATTCGTTGATTTGCTTTTAATATAGCACAAGAAATGGTATAAACAAAAAATAAAGAAACTTTTCGCAGGACCAAAAGTAACCTTTGAAACGTTCTTTTCGTTTGCATTGGGATAGATTAATCGCTGCAGATGAGGCAAAAGCGTCAAAAGTATAAATATCTTGTTGTTCAAACTTTGTTTCATCAAGGCTTTTTTCCCCTTGATGTTCAATCAGCTTTTCCAACAAGCAAAATACCGAACGAGAAGCTATCTTCCCATTCGGTATTTTGCTTGTTGAATTCTCAATTTGAATTTCGGCTCATGTGCTGAAAACAAGACATACGCTGCTAACTCAAACTTTTCCTATTTCCCTGCTCATCCTAATAACACTCGCTATATTAGCCGCCGTCGTTTTCAAATTTTGATAACCTTCTTCGAGAACCTTATCAAGAGAACTTAGTTCAGGAATGATACTGAAAACCGCATATATCCCTTCGTCGTAAACACTCTCATATCCTTCAGAAAGAGTTCCCGCCAAAGCGATCACTGGGACATCATATTTTTTAGCGATTCTAGAAACAGCAACAGGAGTTTTCCCGAAAATCGTTTGATGATTGATGCCACCCTCTCCGGTAATCACCAGGTCGGCCTGCTTGATATGCTCTTCCAACCCTAACATTTCCACCAGCAAATCGCCGCCGCGCTCTAAATCGGCATCTAGAAAAGCTAGCAGTCCAGCGCCTAAACCACCCGCTGCGCCTGCCCCAGAAACTTGATCGATTTCTTTTCCAAATGTACTCTCGATTAGTTGAGCATAACGAGTTAAATAGCTGTCTAACAATTCGATTTGTTCCGGAGTACCGCCTTTTTGCGGTCCATAGATATGAGATGCCCCATTTTTTCCAGTTAACGGATTGTCTACATCACAAGCCGCTTTGATCGCAACTTCTTGAAGTCTAGGATGCAGTTCTGCTACATCAATGCTTTCTAAATCGCCTAAGCCTTGTCCATCTGCTGAAATTGAATCGCCGTTTCCATCTAATAATTTCCCGCCTAGACTCATGATCATCCCAGCGCCGCCATCATTAGTGGCACTGCCGCCGATCCCTAATAAAATCTCCTCCACACCTTCTTCAAGGGCATCATAAATCAATTCTCCAAATCCATAAGTCGTAGTCAATAAAGGGTTTCTTTTATCACTGGGAACCTTATCCAACCCAGAAGAAGCTGCCATTTCTATCACAGCAAGCTTTTTATCACCTGACAACCCATAAAAAGCTTCTACTTGTTCATATAATGGTCCGGTTACCATCATTGTTTTGATCGTTCCACCGGTGGCGTCTACGATAGATTGAACCGTACCTTCTCCACCATCAGCCATCGGGATCTTATGGTATGTCTCATCAGGCAATACGGAAGCAAAGCCCTCTTCAATAGCGGTAGCAGCTTCTAATGCGGTCAAACTTTCTTTAAAAGAATCTGGTGCAATCACGATATTCACATCAATAACCTCACTCTCTGCAGTAAAAAAGACCTCGGAGCTCTTGATAAAAATCACGAAAACTATCTTTAATTAATCCTTTACATATTTTTCGATCTCATTCAACCAAACCTCATATCCTTCTTTGTTCAAATGCAATCCATCGACTGAATATTCCTCAGCCAACTCACTTCCAATCGATCTGCAACATTTAAAAACGTCACTCCATCTAATTTGGCCAATCTCTTATTTAATTTAGCTACAGCTTTGTTTATAGGTTCACTGCGCTTATTTCTTCAACACACTAACATCCTCCAATTATACTATCTTCCTATATCATATTAACGCAGGAAATTTAACCCAACTAGGTTTTAGCTTAAATAAAGGTTTTGGATAGCCCTCTTTAACAATTAAAGTACCTCCACAAACAAGCTCAGAATTCTTAACTTAATGATATTTCACCTATATAATCACAAAAAACAAAAACAAGCATCCAACAAAAATCTTTTTTCTACCGCCGTCAATTGACTGACACGTGCAAAACACGTATAATTAATTTGTAGAAAGGAGTTTAGGAAAATGTGAAGACGAGAGATTTAATTAAGCTTTTCGAGAAAAACGGTTGGCGGTTTGTAAAGTACGGCGGTAATCACGACATTTATACAAACGGTAAAGAGAAAGAACAAATTGTGCGCCACAAAGAAACCAACGAACGTCTTGCAAAAGCACTCATTAAGAAGCATGGGCTTAAATAAGCCCATGGCTTCATTGAAAGAAAGGTGATAAAAGATGATTGATAATAAAACCTATATCTATCCTATTTATATAACGATTGATTCTGAAGAAGAGTTCCCATATTTTGTAGAAATACCTGATGTAGAAGGATGTACGCAAGGAAAAGACTTAGCAGAAGCTATTATAATGGCTAGAGATTATATCGGCTTTGCAGGTGTTGACAAATTAGAAAATGGAGACTCACTTCCACTCCCTGATCAAATTGATTACAATAAAAACGATTCTCAAATAAAAACTCTCGTGGATATAAATTTTAAAAAATATAAAGCCCAGCACGATAACAAAGTCGTGAAAAAAACTCTCACAATTCCTAACTATTTAAACGAGCTCGGTAACGAACAAGGCATTAATTTCTCTTTAACTCTTACAGAAGCGTTAAAAGAAAAATTAGGTGTTTAAGAGTAGTGATAGCTAATCTATGAACAAAACTGTTTCCTACGTTATAGGAGACAGTTTTTGTTTTGGACTTGTTAATAAAGTTCTGAGTGCTTCTTATTTCTCTCTATTCTGTTACGTACTTCTCAATCTTCCCCAACCAAATCTCATATCCTTCCTTGTTCAAATGCAATCCATCAACTGAATACTCTTCCGCCAATTCATTACCAAACTGATCTGGACTATCTAAAATTGTTACACCATCCAATTGGGAAATTTTGGTATTCAACTCAGATACAGATTCATTTATCGGTCCACTACGCTTAAAAAAATTATTCTCGTACAAATCGCCAGCTACTGGGAATACGCTTTGAGCATAAATTTGCACTTCAGGATTGTCTTTCTTTAAAGCCTCTACAATCTTGATGTAATTTTTTTCAATCGTTTCTACAGAGATACCTTGCTGGATATCATTGATCCCTATTAACAAAAATACTTTTTCAGGATTCAGCTCGGTCACTTGTCCGATCCGGTTCAGCAATCCTTCAGAAGTGTCTCCACTAATGCCTCTATTTGCGACAGATAAACCTTCAAAATATTCTCCCCACTCGAAATAATCAGTGTGACTATCCCCTGCAAATACAATCTCTTTAGAGGATTCGTCAACAAGCTCAAAATTTTCTTGTTTGGTTTCTACCATCGGATCTATTAAGGGTTGATCCGCGAAAACCTTCGAAAACCCATTCTCAAAATACACCCATCCACCTTGTACAATAAAAAACACTATTCCTAGAACAATAATGACCAGGTTAAAAAATATAGACACTCTAAAAACATTCTTCTTCAACACACTAAGTCCTCCAATTTCACTTTCTTCCTCTATCATATTACCCCAGCACCTTTAATTCAGCTAAGATTTAGCTTAGTCCGCGCTTACGATTAACCGTCTTAACAAATAAAAAAAGATTGCACCATCCCATTAATTTGTAATCATCCATCAATAGACGTCTACAAATTAAAGAAATGGTACAATCCCAGCAAATAGCCCCAATATTTCCAAAATTCCTGGTTCGCTACTTTTTGAAAACCAGTCCCTGCTTCATACCATGGGACGAATTGATCATCAACCACTTGATAAGCTGCTACATACGTCAAATCAAAATCATAATTACGATTGGTGCGCTCATAGATCATTTTGGTTCGCAGCATATGATAATCTGAAGACACAATAATGGCCGATCCAAAACCTTCTTCATTCATCATTTCTAATGTGGTTACAGCATTTTCATAGGTACTGGTAGCTTCAGTCTCAGGAATGATTTGTTCCGGCTCAACACCAAACTCCTTATACCCCTCTATATTTGTTTCCGTTATAGGCGAAACTATTATTTTGCCCGAATGACTATAGCCTTCATTCAATAACTCTGCGGCTTTACTAGCTCTCACAAATTCTTCCCCTTCAGGCACAATAACCACATCTGACTGAACAGGTTCCTCATCAACAATGAGATTATTTAAAATAATCGGATAACTAACACCAAAGATTAAGCATATGAATAGAACAACACCTATAGAAATAACGATTCTTCTTTTTATCATTCCGTTCTCCTCAAATAGATATCCTAAGTTGAAGCTTATGTTAAACAAAAGGATCAAATCAATCAACTGATTTAATCCTTTATTGTCGCAAATCAGGACTATAGTTATCATACACGAATAGAATTACTGATTTCTAATACAATAATTTAATCTTTGCAGAACATTCTTCAATTAATTCCTTTGGAGCTTTTTCCACAAAGCTAAAACCTCTTATTTCTAGATCAACCATGCGGTGATGCTCCAATAAAATTTGTCCTTTAGTAATCAAATCTTTAGGCAAAAGAATATGAAGAGGAAAATTTTTTACTTTAGTGGTTATAGGTGCTACACCATACATATAATTTAAATAACTCGACTTTTTTGTCAGCACAATACAAGGACGCTCTCCTCTTTGTTCACGCCCTTTTGTTGGATTAAGACTAACAAAAATGATGTCTCCTTGTTCCAGCTCTTGATAACTTATATCCTTCTTTCCCAACTAAAGTAACTCCCTTCCTACAGATTCTCCCCACTCAAATTTATCTTCAGAACCCAATGGCTTACCATCATAATCAGCAAACAGTTCTTCAAGAGTATCAGGATACTTCTTTTTAGGAGTTAAAATAATCTTCCCTTTATCTACTATCATAGTAAAAACAACTTCTTCTTCATCGTAACCTAGTTCTTTTAACTCTTCTTTTCCTATTCTGATTCCTTGCGAATTCCCCCATTTTTTAAGCTTCGTTTCTTTTACGAACATACCTACACCCCTTTCGTCTCTTTTCATCCTAAGTATATACTTGTATATACTTAACGTCAATTTTTTCATTTTTCCTTACTAAATCGACTGACAATAGTCTCAACTAATTATAATGAAATAGTAAATGAAAATATTCTCTAAATAAAAGCAATCAAAAACAGTACAAGCAAATCAACTTCACTCATACTGTTTTTTGACCACTATTTATCTAAAAACTCCACAAAAGTCTTATAATAATTTTTCTCTTTAAACCGATCACGATCACCGATGATAAAAAATTCTTTCTTTGCTCGCGTAACTGCAACATTTAAAAGATTAGGTGCCTGACAAGACCAATCTGCAGCTGCATCTGTAGTTTCATCTGTCCCACAAATGAAGTACACACTATCAGCTTCTTTACCTTGGAAAGTATGCACAGTTCCAATTGAACTACTGCACCAATTTTTCAATTCCTGATGACTGATGTTTACGAAGTCTTCTTGATGCCGAAGTAAATATTTTTTGGTTTCCGCCACCACTGCTTTAAACGGTGAGATCACATAAATATCTTTCAACTCTTTTCGGTCTTTTAATTTTTCTAACAATTCTCTTGCATGCTCTTCTACATATTGCTTTTCAGTCGCGGTCCCTTCGACATCAATCCATCCTAAGATACCTTTATCTTTTTCCTCTTCTTTTGCTCCTTGGACCATTTTATTGTCATAAGAAATTTCATTTGAGACATGGAACAGTGGATTTAAGCTGCGACGGTGTACCCATAGCGGGATTCCGATCCGTTCCCCACTAGACTGCAGCATCCCATACGAATTCGCTAAATCTGCTAGTCCTTGTACAGAAGCTGCTTTTCCAATATAAGAAGAAGCTAGCTGGTAGCTGTCCCTTACTGTTTTTAAAATGGAATCTTCTAATGTCACTACTGGTTCGATTTGTGCTGGGTCTCCAACAGCAACCACATGTTTTGCTCGCCAAATTCCACCTGCAGCAGCTTGAGGGACTGCTTGCCCTGCTTCATCAATGAACAGCCAATCAATAGAGCCTACTCCCAATCCTTTATACATATTTCCCAAAGCTGCAAACGTAGTACTGACTACCGGAACGACCAAGTGGAAAATATCCCAAGATTCTTTTAATAGTTCACGATTTTCTTGGTTGTTTATATCTATCTGCTGCTTTTTACTGATCACATTGAAAGCAGACCAAAACTTACCAGAATTGGCTACATTAAACAGTTTGTGCACCTCTAGTGCTTGAATGAAGTATTTCCCACGTAAATAATTGAGTCTGCGCGTTACCCAGGGGATAGATAATTGACGCTTAGCGTAATTCTCTTCTTCCCACATATCATCATCAAAAACTTCATAAGGATCTTCTTTAAAATGCTCTTCCAATTCTTTTAGATTTCGTTGATCAGAATCTAGCTGTTGCTTTAATCCTTCTAACCCATGAACAACTTTTTCTTTATCGTATTTTTCTTGATTAAGGTGTAATAGCTTTTTATTGATTTTTTCGACCTCTGGATTTTTTTTGCCAAGTAAGCGTTGAAGCCACGAGGATTTAGGCAACAGTTCTTTTTGTTCCTTATTGAACCGGATATCTTTATCGATTTGCTGTATATCCAATTGTATCTTATTTAGATCAGCTATTTTTCTTTTAAGCTGTGTGATCCTTTTCATAGCTGATGCATGTTTTTTGATGGTTTCTTTTTCTTGTGCAATTTCTTGTTTCGTTTTTTCAAATGCCTTTACCGAAGTATTCCAATCAGCTGATTCAAAAGTCTCTTCTTTCAGTTTATTGTATAAACTAGGTAAAATACTTCCATCCTCCAGCTTTTTCTCTGATAATAAAGTAGAAAACACATTATTAATGTTTTTCCGTTTTCCCATCGGCACTGAAAATAGTCCCCAATGATTAGCGAATTTATCTATTGGTACTTGATCATTATCTGGATCAAATATGTGTTGAACGTATTCTGGGAACAAATCTACTTGTTTGATCAATTCAGAAAAAGGCACGTCATTTTCAGAGAACGCATCATTTTTATGGATGATTTCCGTGCTTTTAGGCAGATCTTTTGAGATATTTTCTACTGCTCCATTATTCGATGAAGCTACCACCATCCCATAACCTCGGATGCTTGAATCTATCTTATACCGATTCGCTTTAAAGCCATTGATATCTACTTTTCCAATACTTTTAAATGCATCAGCCGGTTTCTTAAATACAGCCATTTTTTCAGCTCGTTCAATGATCAGATTTGCAAAAATATCTTTTAATAAGGTCGTTTTCCCTGTGCCAGGCGGACCATTGACAGAATAGATATCCCTTTTTTCATTCAATACCAAATTAACCGCTACTTGCTGCATCAAAGACAATTTGTAGTTATTATTGGACGGCCATCTCCCATTCGGCAAATGGTCTAGCGTAAGGATTTCATCGATCAATTCCTGATTTTCATTGATATCGAGGTAGTTATCACTGCCCTTTAAATACAGGTCTAAAGTTGGCGAAGGACTATCGTTAGCTAACATAAATTCCAAATCCGAAATGAACAGGCTATTTACTTCGCTGGGTTCATCAGATTGATTTTGAAGCGTATAAATATATGGATCAACAATTGAATCAATACCAAAATAGGCTACTAGATGTTTTTCTACTTGCTTCAAGGTAGCATAAGAAACACCTTCTTCAAGAATCACTGCAATTTCTTTGTTCAAATTTTCTGTTTCGACTTGCATCGCAGAGACCAGCTTGTCTAAATTGGAAGAGCCTTTCACAATAAATTTCACGAAAAACTGCATTTGCGGAATAAACAGGCTGTCTTGGATGTACTTCCCATTTTCATCTATTTGGATAGAAGCTGCATAATTTAAAGTATAATCTTCATTGATGATTTCACTGCTATCCTTTAAATACCTTCTCACCAACTCATTCATTTTGAATAGATGGTATGCCCCTAAATAGACATAACTTTTATTCCCTGCTTCAGTTACTATTACCTCATCTTTTAACAACCGTTTCTGATCGTCTTTATCAGGCAATTGCCCCGTACTTAAATACTCTATAAGTATCCAGCTCTCAATGATTTTTCTTATTTGATGATTCATTTGTTCTCCTCTTTTATTGAATGTAGTTGTGTAGTTACTTTTTTATGTGCTATATGCAAGATAAGTTTAACATATAAATTTTATATGCTTAGAGCTCAAATTTTTTTATTGATTCAAAAATTAATCATAAGTTTTCGAAAATTCCAATTAAAGTTTCAATAAAATTTCTTCAACAGGCAAAGTTATGGCTATTGAATCATTATTAGACAACAACTAAACTATAGAATACATTATTTCATTTATAAGAAGAAAAAGTTGATAAGGACTGTATCAAAAAAGATATGAGTAATTTTCTACTCATATCTTCTTAATTTAATTAATATCTGTTTTAGCCTTGAGGTGGAAAAGGATCGTTTCCACCATGTGAGTCTTTTCGCTGAATCTTTCCATCTTTCCCATGAATTACTAACTCAGTTCCTTGATTAACACTAATTTTTCTAGCAATTTTTTCTGCCTCTACTTTTGTATTAGCATGGTTACTACTCCTCTGACCGCCACCCCTCTTGACATCCCATCCGCCATTATGGTTAGGTACTACATGATGTGTATCTTGATTAACCATTTTTCCACTCTCCTATCTTACTAACTATTTATGCATCTAAAGCCAATTTCAACTACCTTTTCTTTATAGAAAAGGGTAAAGCCTTATTAGATTTATTCATTTTAGGATAATCTCCTACTGAATATTGATTTCATATATCTCATTAACAGTTTTAGTTTTTAATGAGATATATGAAATCAAACGCGCTTAGAACTTGACTCTAATTTTCGAGTGCATTTATAATTCGACTTTTTCCAAACCAATAAAAACTGGCTGTAAAAAAAGTAGAAATACAAAACAATTTTGAACCTTTCAAAAAAACTCAAATTGTTCAGGTATAACTATACTTATTGTTTTTTTTAGATTAGCCAATTAACCTATCTATCTTAATAGAGTTATAAAATCTTTTTCTCCTGGTTTTAAATCAATTTTAGAATGATATTCATTTAAACAATTTATTAGGTACTCAACATTTGAAAAGTGTTGCCGTACAAATTTTTCAGTTTTTACATTTTTGATATTTAGTACTTGTGTACAATAGTCACTAGGTTTCTGATGTCCTCTACTCGACTGCCTTTTATACCTGTCATATTCTCCCATTCCAATGATAACAAGAATTTCAATTTCTGGTCTCGTAATAATAGATACAATTTCACTTATTTGTTTTTCAAACGGAGCAGCTATTTTAAATCCTTCACTTTTTTTATCTATAACACGAATGATCTTTATTTTTTTTTCGTAATCTTGATTTAAATATTTAGTTTGAAATTGTTTAGGCTTTATTCTCTTAATTAATTCTTCATTCAATAAATCTTCTGTGTTAAAAATTAGTTTATTTGCGTTTAGTAAAGTTTCAATTATTACTTTTTCCGCTGTTCCTTCATATATACAAGCAATAATCTCTTCCATTAATTATCACCGTTTTCAGCATTTATTTCATTCGTTAATTCTTTAACATAATTTTTCAAATCCATTGTTGCTGTATATTGAGGTGCGGTACCTTTAATATAATTTGAAAGATATACTTCACTCTTTTTCAAATCATTTCTTTGTACTTTTTTAGAATAGTTTACTAATTCATTTTGATTTTCATTATTACGATCTTTTAATGTAATGTAAATATTGTCTTTCCTATTAAATTCATCTAGAAGTTCACTATAATGAGTCGAGAAAATTAAAGTAGCGCCATTTGGATTTGTTTTTTCATCTTTAAATAAATTGAATATTGTTGTTATAATTGTTTTATTGAAATGATTTTCAATTTCGTCTATTAATACATAGCCTCCATTTTTTATAGCCGGTATAATTAGGCTGAAAGCATTAATACCTTTTATGGTACCAGAGGATAAATACTTTTCTAATTCCATAAAATTACTTATAAAAATTTCTTCTTGACTATAGAACTTTAAGAACGTTCCACCTTTATCAGCATCTCTTACATACTCAATACTTGAATCAAAAAATTTGATGACTTCCTGTGGTACATCCCAATTTGATAAATAAAAATTGTAATTTGTTAAATCTAAATAACTTCCAATGTAGATAGGTGTATTTTTTGTTTGAATTATATTAACGCTTATATCTTTAGGTAAATACTTTTGATCAAGATCCGTTCTTTTAACTAACACTTCTGTGTCATTAAACGCATAAAGCTTTTTCTTAGACATTACTTTTTTACTCTCTTTAACTACTATTGTCTCTTCAATAAATTCATATTCGTTATTATTGTTAAGTGCAACTATTGAACTTAACTTAAAAACATTTTCTTGATCATAATAAAAGATGATAAATTTCATATTATTTCCCAATAAATCTTTACCTATAACTTCATTTAATTGTTTATTTCTAAAAAAAACATCCATAATAATTGATAAATACTTTAGAATAGTTGTTTTACCAGAAGCATTAATCCCCGCAATAGCAAAGCTATTTTGAGTATAGATATTAGAAAATAGATGATTTAAATTTTCTTTATGAACAACTTTATCTTGTGCAGTAAAATCAAATTCAATTCTTCCATCTTTAAATATATTATTTCCTTCTATAATTACCTTTAGTAACTTCATGCTATCCACCTCTTTAATATATTATACCACTCGGTTTTTTTATTACAAACAAAAAACACGTTTAAAAAAATGATAAATAAGATTTTCTTGTTTTATTTTCAACTCTTTAAACAGATTAATCGTTTTAAAAAACATTGATACATCATTTGCAAAATAATATTACCTTAATATTTAATGCCTACTGAACAATTGGGCTAATTTGAAATGGAGAAAAGTTCAATAGAACTAAACAGCTTTTTTTCCGATTTTTCAGTTGTCCAAAAAAAGAGCGCAAGCGATTGCGATTAATGTTATCTAC
>NZ_JBGQQW010000040.1:0-14003 GCF_045528485.1 Desemzia sp. FAM 23990 | reverse complement strand
GTATGACTTAATTGATAAAAAAGTGATGGTTGGTTTGCAAAGAACTGTATTTCCAAAGTATGAAGAATTAGCAAAATTACAAGGTCGAAATTCAGTGAAAGAACACATTCAGTATGTGGCTGCACATAAAATACCTTCTTCCAAAAAAGAAAATATTGTAAAATATTTAAAATCTTCTATAGAGCATTATCTTGCAACTGTAAAAATAAACAACGTCTATAGGGGTGAATAACATGGCTGATATGACGATAAAAGAGTTAGCAGACGAATTAGGAGTATCCAAACAGGCAATTCGTAAACATTTAGAAAAGTTACCACCAACCTTATCGGTAACTAAAAAAAGTAATACCATTTACTTAAATGCTGATGTATCAAATTTTGTGAGGAAAAAGGTTACTAGAGTTACCAGTAACTCTAGTAACCTTGATAGTAACCAAACTAGAGAAGATAATCGCGAAAACAACCCAAAAAGCGATAGAAAAACTATTAATAATTATGAAGTTGAGAAAATACTTAACGAACAATTAAAGATAAAAGATAAACAACTGGCAGAAAAAGATAAACAAATACAAACTATGCAAAAGTTACTTGATCAGCAGCAACAATTATCACTTCAAACAAATAAACATATTGAACAATTGCAGCTTCAATTATCTAATGAAACTACAGAAGATTCGATACGTTCAACTAGTAATCCTCTATTTAATGATAATTTTGAAGACATTACCGATGATTTTGAAAAAAAAGGGTTTTTAAGCCGTCTTTTCAAAAAAAGGCAGTAGTTTAAAGTAAATAGTAAAGTAACCTTGACGTATTAATTTATGTCAGGGTTATTTTGCTTAACCGCGATTATGTCACCTAAGAATTTAAGTTACCTGATCATTAATTAACTATTTATTTGAACTTTCATATGTATTCTCTTAACCAATTAGGTAAATTAGAATCATTGATATTCCAACTTTCTACTTCTGTTTCACTTTCTTCCCAATTATTCTCGTTTCCATCAAAAAACTTATGTCTATTACATTTATATTTAACTATCGAATTACCTTCTAGTCGATATTCATTCCAATAATAATTTTGTTTCCCATATCCATTCCATTCGTTTGTAGTATAAATAGTTGACATAAAAACACCTCCATTTTTTCAATTGATTATATCACGACTAATCAATTGGGACTAACGCTAATGAACAATAAAATTATTCATTAGCAGATAAATTTTCAATTGGGGAACACCCACAATAACTTCTGACTTTAAATACTGTCTTCTTAGTAAATATAGATTTAAAAACCGAGTCTAAAATTTAATAAAGTCTCACTGATTTCATCTTCATTAATCCCAATATAGCGTTTCGTAATTTTTTCGCTGCTATGGCCGAATATTTCCATCAGTGTCGCCACGTCTTTGGTTTTCTTGTAATAGTGGTAACCAAACGTCTTGCGCAGCGTGTGCGTGCCAATATCGTCTCTTCCTAACAGCTTAGCGACCTTTTGAAACATTTGATAGACCGTATTGACTTCTACATGCCCACCTTTGGTGCTAGGAAACAAATAATCCTCTGGTGCTAAGTCTTTTGTATAGTCTTGAATCAAGTCCTGCAGACTACTCAAATACAAAATACGAGTCTTACCCGTTTTCTTTTCGACAATACGGGGATTTTTGGAGGAAATCAGGTCTTGTTTCTTTAATTTAACGATATCGGACATGCGCAAACCGCTATTAATGCCGATCAAAAACAGAAAAACATCCCGATCTGCGTTTTTATTTCTTCTTAAACAGAATAAAAAGTCGTTTATTTCTTGTTGAGTCCGTAATGGTTGGACGTTGTAACTCATTTAAAAGCCCTCTCCTCTCACAAAAGTGATACATGATTTTGTTTAGTATACCATATAATCATGTGTTAGAGAGCGATACAAAAAAAGAACCCTATTGGAATAGGATTCGCGATACACGTTTTTATCCAATTTCATGTATCTTGTATTCAAGTTACGCCACAAGAGTGTGGTTGACATATCATTTTGAGTTTGAACATCTAGATAAATATAAATAAGTAATAGAGACAAAAAATGTAGTGTAATCCTTAATTATCTCTATTACTCGATTAATTTGAAGGTGTGCAATCATTCTTTAGACTGCCCTTAGCAATCGAAGTCCATTCAAAATAACAACCAAAGTACTTCCTTCATGAATAATGACACTGATGGCAATATCCGTTAAGCCCAAGAAACTAACGACAATTAAAAAAACAACAACGGCCATTGAAAAAATAATATTCTGCCAAATAACACGGTTCATTTTCGAAGAAGTATTATGAGATTGTACCAATTTAGATAAATTGTTTTGCATTAAAACTAAATCAGATACCTCTACTGCCACATCAGTCCCATCTCCCATAGCGATTCCCACATCTGCATTAACAAGAGCAGGAGCATCATTTACACCGTCTCCAACCATGGCGGTCACACCGTATTTTTCTTTTTGTTCGTCTATTATTCTGGATTTGTCTTCCGGCATGACATTTGCAATCACTTCATCTATTCCCAATTGTTTAGCAACCGCTTTTCCCGTCATTTCTGAGTCACCAGTAATTAATGTGGTGTGTATACCTTGTTTTCTGAAATACTCAATGGTTTCTTTTGCATGTTCACTTGGAATGTCCATGAGGGCAATAAGGCCTAGAACCTCTTCATCTACTGCTACGTACACGATTGTCTTACCTTCTGAAGCCCATTCATTATTTAAACGACTATACTCATCTGAAACATCATCAAACGAAGTCGGTTTTCCTATACGATAATTTCTCCCTTTGTAATCTCCTGTCAATCCTTTACCAATCTGGTTTTCTACATCAATAGTTAGTTTGTTTTTTTGCTCAAACTTTCTTAGAATAGCATCTGCTAAAGGGTGATTGGATTCTTTTTCAAGAGCTACTACGATATCAATCATGTTTTCTTCGTTCACGGAATCAGCAAAATAATAATTGGTTACTTCAGGTTTTCCTTTGGTCAAGGTGCCCGTCTTATCAAATGCAATTGCTTTAATATCGGCTAATTGAGACAGGTAAGAACTACCTTTTGAAAGGACTCCTTTTTTGGCTAAATTAGAAGTCGTCGATAGCGTTGCCGAGACAGTAGCTGCTGCTAAAGCACACGGTGAAGCTGCAACTAAAAGGACTAATCCTCTATAGACACTTTGTGACCATGTCCAATCAAGTAGAAAAGGTGCCAATAACATGAATAACGGAATGGCAATTAAAACAACTGTGACGTATTTGGGTTCAAATTTTTGGATAATACTCGCAGCTTTTGTTTGGTTATCTTGGTTCTGGTTCACTAATTGTAAAATTTTTGAAAATACTGTATCTTCGTTTTCTTTGGTGACTTTCATCGTGAAGCTACCTGTTCCATTAATTGGGTTCTGTTGCAAAGTTTTAAATAAAGAATAAAATCCCTTACGGTATCTATGATTTAAGCTGGGATTCCCAATAATACCTTGATTTCAGTACAGACCGAAAACCCGAAGAGAGTGCCTTCTTTTCGGGTTTTCTTATATAATCCTCGAATGGCTTCCATGCCTTTAATCGTGGTAGAGGCAGTGCGTAAACTTCGATAGAATTTATTGCGTCTCTTTACTGGACGATGGTCTTGTTCAATCAAATTATTCAGGTATTTAATGGTACGATGTTCTGTCCCTTGATAAAAGCCGTATTCTTTTAGTTTCTTAAAGGCACTTGTAATAGAGGGGGCTTTATCTGTGACTACAACCTTCGGTTCATCAAACTGCTTCACTAACCGCTTAAGAAAAGCATAGGCTGCTTGTGTGTCCCGTTTTTTACGTAACCAAATATCCAAGGTTAAACCATCTGCATCGATGGCTCGATACAAATAATGCCATTTTCCTTTAATTTTGATGTACGTTTCATCCATTTTCCATGAATAAAAGGATTTTTTATTTTTCTTTTTCCAAATTTGATAGAGTAGTTTGCCATATTCTTGCACCCAACGATAAATCGTCGTATGAGAAACGTTAATGTCACGATCATATAAGATTTCTTGAACTTCACGATAGCTAAGGTTATAACGAAGATAGTAGCCCACGGCTACAATAATCACATCCTGCTGAAATTGCTTTCCTTTAAAATGATTCATCGTCATTCCTCCTGCTATCTTTTTCTATTATTCTACCTTATTTGATAGTAGATTTAAAACTTTGCAACAGAACCAGAAATTTCTTCCTATGACGAGCTCTCTGACTTAAAGATAATATTTTCTAATAACTTCTAATCCCTCATTTAATTCATAAACAAGTGGTTGTCCTGTCGGTATCTCTAGTTCCATGATTTTATCCTCAGGTATATTTTCCATATATTTCGCTAACGCTCGAATGGAATTACCATGGGCAACTACTAAGACGGTTTTCTGATCTAGAATTGCCGGTGCAATTTCATCTTCCCAAAAGGGAATAACCCTGGCCAACGTAATTTTCAAGTTCTCACCCATTGGGATACTCCGTTTTTGTAAATGGGCATAACGTCGATCATTTAAAGCAGAATTAGGATCCTCTGGTTTTGCTAGTGGAGGCAGCGTATCGTAGGATCGACGCCAAATCTGAACTTGCTGAATACCAAATTTCTCAGCAGTCGCTTCCTTGTTGAGTCCTTGCAAAGCTCCATAATGGCGCTCGTTCAAACGCCAGGTTTTGATTTCAGGTACCCAGAGTTGATCGGAATCCTCTAAGATAATGTGACAAGTTTTAATGGCTCGTTTCAAAACAGAAGTAAAGGCTAAATCAAACTCTAATCCAGCTCTTTTGATTTTAAGTCCCGCTTCGTGAGCTTCTTTCAGCCCTAACTTCGTAAGATCAACGTCCACCCAACCAGTAAATTGATTCAACGCGTTCCATTCGCTTTGACCATGGCGCACAAAGACAACTCTTTTCACGTTTATCCCCTACCTTCATTATTTAATCGATTTTTTCTTATACCCATTAATATTAACTATCAGTTGATTAGGTAGACCGTAGCAATCGAAGTCCGTTTAGTATAACAACCAAAGTACTTCCTTCGTGGATAATGACACTAATCGCTATATCGGTTAAACCCAATAAACTAGCTATAACTAAAAAGGCGACAACAGCCATAGAAAAAATAATGTTTTGCCAAATGACACGATTCATTTTAGAAGAAATATTATGGGATTGGACTAATTTTAATAAATCATTTTTCATTAAAACCAGGTCAGATACCTCTACCGCAACGTCGGTTCCGTCACCCATAGCGATTCCCACATCAGCATTCACAAGCGCGGGTGCATCGTTTACACCATCGCCCACCATTGCTGTTACACCATATTTTTCTTTTTGCTCGTCTATAATACGTGATTTGTCTTCCGGCATGACATTCGCAATTACTTCATCTATTCCTAATTGTTTAGCAACTGCTTTTCCCGTCATTTCTGAGTCTCCAGTAATTAGGGTAGTGTGTATACCTTGTTTTTTGAAGTACTCAATCGTTTCTTTTGCATTTTCACTAGGAATGTCCATAAGGGCAATAAGTCCTACAACTTTTTCCTCTTCTGATACGTATACGACTGTCTTACCTTCTGAAGCCCACTCATCATTTAGGCGAATGTATTTATCTGCAACATTTGAAAAAGAAGTTGGCTTACCTATACGATAGTTTTTACCTTTGTAATCTCCTGTCAATCCTTTACCAATTTGATTTTCTACTTCCATATCTAATTTATTTTTTTGTTCAAATTTTCTTAGAATGGCATCTGCTAAGGGATGATTAGATTCTTTTTCAAGAGCCACTACGATATCAATCATCTTTTCTTCGTTTACGCTATCAGCAAAATAATAATTGGTTACTTCTGGTTTTCCTTTCGTTAAGGTTCCCGTCTTATCAAAGGCAATGGCTTGAATATCGGCTAATTGCGACAAATAAGAACTTCCTTTTGAAAGCACGCCTCTTTTGGCTAGATTAGAGGTTGCTGATAATGTTACAGATACGGTAGCTGCTGCTAAAGCACATGGAGAAGCTGCGACTAAAAGAACTAATCCTCTATAAATACTTTGTGACCAAGTCCAATCTAACATCAAAGGTGTGAGTAATATGAAGAGTGGAATCGCAATTAAAACAACTGTCACATATTTCGGTTCAAACTTTTGGATAATACTGGCAGCTTTCGTTTGATTATTTTGATTTTGATTAACTAATTGTAAAATCTTTGAAAAGACAGTATCTTTATTTTCTTTTGTGACTTCCATTGTGAAACTACCCGTTCCATTAATCGTACTCCCAAAAACCCCGTCTCCTTTAGATTTTTCTTTAGGGATACTTTCTCCATTGATAGAAGATTCGTCAATGGAGGTATTCCCAGTTAAAATGACTCCGTCAATAGGTACTTGATCTCCGTTCAGTACCTGGAGTTGGTCCCCTACTTTTAGTTCATTGACATCAACAATCTTTGTATTTCCGTCAGACATGATTAATCTTGCAGTCGTCGGATTCATTTCAAGTAATTTTGTGATTTCTCGTTTGCTTCTACCTTCAGCATAATCTTCTAAAAAATGCGCCCCAGAGAAAATGAGAATCAGCAATGTTCCTTCCCAGAAATTACCGATCAGTGAGGCCCCCAATGCAGCTAATCCCATTAAGATATGGGAGTTAGGCGTAAATCTCTTTTTAGATTTTGTATTCTCAATCGTTTCTCCAATTCCTTCAAGAAGAATAACATGGTAGCCCGCACTAATCGAAGCAATTGAAAACAAACTATTTTGTAATAAACTATTTTCTCCATCTAGAAATAACGCAATTATGGCTAATGCTAAACCAACAAAGTACAAAACGACTGGCATTTTCCCATGATCGTGACCGTGGTTGTGATTATGATTATGCTTTTCTTGAGACTGTTGTTTTTGGACAGTTTCCATTTATATTGCCTCCCTATATAATTTATAAGTCCTTTGTTTTCCATCATTTACTTCTTGAATCACAAAATTTCCGCTATTTCTGGATCCTTTCGTCTATTCCAAAAGTAAATCGTAATGAATCCACTTTGCATATGACTAACCAATCATATGTTTATGTTCTCACTTTATATCGCTATATACGTTTTGTCAAGATAAAGAGAACGCAACTTCTCTTTTATAAACAAAAGATTAGCATTGTTTCGCTCATATGGTAATATAGATATGAACGAAAGGTCATATGAAAGGAATAAAAACACTATGGATATAAAAACAACTTCTCCAATCGATAAAGAATCTATTCTGTCAATAAGCAAACTATTTAAGGTGATTAGTGATCCTACACGATTGTCGGTTCTCTTTCTTTTACAGAAAAAAGAGTGTAGTGTTGGAAATATAGCTATTTCTCTGGACATGGAACAGTCCGCTATTTCTCATCAATTAAAAACGTTGAAAGACGCACGCTTAGTAAAATCAAGAAGAGAAGGAAAAAGTATGCTTTACAGTTTAGATGACCTTCATGTTTTTAGTATTCTCGAACAAGTCTTAACTCATGTCAATGAATTAGAAAAATAAAACCAATTAGTTATGTAGCATACAAACTTAGGAGGTTTTTAAAATGTCAAAATCAGATAAAGACCATAATCACTCGCATCAGGATCAACCGAAAAAAATATTAAAATTGCTTTCTTCATAAATTTTATTTTCTCCATAAGTGAATTTTTCTTTGGGTTTCTTTTCAATAGTGTGTCTATTATGTCTGACGCAGTTCATGATTTAGGGGACTCTATTTCAATTGGATTCGCTTGGTTTTTTCAAGGTTATTCAGAGAAAAAACAAGATGAACGGTTCACCTTTGGCTATAACCGATTTTCTTTACTGGGCGCGCTGATAACTGGCGTTGTGCTAATTAGTGGCTCGTTCTTTATGATCTATCGTAGTGTGCCGCGTTTGCTTGACCCACAACCCGTAAATTATAGTGGCATGTTCTGGCTTTCTCTCGTAGCTATTGCATTGAATGGATATGCTGCTTGGATTTTAAGCAAAGGCACATCCAAAAATGAGGGTATGTTGAAACTCCATATGCTGGAAGACGTATTAGGGTGGATTGGAGTCTTGATTGTGAGTATTCTAATGAACTTTACCGAGGCATATCGTCTGGATCCTATCTTATCGATTTTGATTGCACTCTATATCCTCTACAAAACCGTTCCTGAATTTTTCACCACAATGAAAATTTTATTGAATGGTTCGCCTGAAAATGTAAACGTAGAAAAACTTGCTGATTCAATCAATAACATTCCTGCTGTAAAAGACCTCTCACATTTTCACATTTGGTCACTGGACGGGGAAGAAAACGCCCTTATCGTCACGGTTCTTATAGACCCTTCAGACATAGACAAGGCTAGGGAAATAAAAGAAGTAATTGCAGAAGTCGCACACAAATCAAGCGTAGAGAATCATATCACAATAGAAATAACTACAAGCAAAGAAGAGCTTGAAAAGGGATACTCCCACAACACATAAGATAGTCAGTCCTACGCTAAAAAACACTTCGTCATTTGAAAAGCAAAAAAGGCAGCGACTAAACAAATCGCTGCCTCTCTTTTTATCTTTCGTGATTATGATTTTTTTAAAAACCTAGTAGCGTTTGTATCGTCCCGTTCTCTACCAAGATAAAGATTCCTAATCCAATAAACACGATTGGGACAATGATTCGTTCATACTTTTCTAACGTTTCGGAAACAAAGGAAATTTTTGCCAACTTATAACTGATAAAGCAAAGAATCGCAATCGAAATAACGAATACTACTAAGGCAATTAAAATTTCTGAAAAAGCTAACGAAGTAAAGTAGGGAATATAAATCCCTAAATTGTCTCCACCTGACGCAATGGTTATTAAGGCGACAGTCCAGAATAACCGACTGGTTCCTCTAGATTCTAGTTTTTCAACGACTTCCTCTTCTTCTTCCTCCTCTTCGCCTATCACAGCGACACGGATACCTAAATAAATTGGAATTAATCCAAGAAGTCCAATGATCCAATCTTGCGGAATAAAATTCAGCACATAAGCAGCAAACAAACTTACAGCTACCAAAATGCCTGTTCCAAGATATTGACCCCAAAAAATGTGTCGAATACCTTTTTGTGTGTGACTTTGAGAAAAGATAATGAGCAAGATAAACAAATAATCAATGCTGGTAGAAATATAAACAGCGATAGCTGAAAAAATACTTTGTAACAAAATAACTTCCTCCAAACTAAGATTTCATAGATAGATTTTCTGATAACTTTAAAAAAACATGAATAGCGGAAAGGATGTCTTCATTCGCTAAAGAGTAATAAACTACTTTTCCATCTTGACGTGATTTTGCCATTCCATGTTTTTTTAAAAAACGTAAATGGTGTGACGTTGTAGCAACGCTAGCAGTAAGTATTTCTGCTAAATCACAGACACACATTTCCTTATAGGTTTCTAAAGCATAGAAAATTTTAATTCTAGAAGAATCGCTGAAACATTTACCTAACACAAGTAAATTTGAAAAATCTTTTTGATCCAATTTATTTTTTATTACAGTTACTTTTTCTTTATGTACGATAGTCACTTGGCAAACGTTTTCCATTCATCTCACCTCACATTCAAACGATTATTTGAATGAAGTATACCTATTTGATCACTCTTTTGTCAATCTACCTTAATTCCAATACACTATTATAAGCAATTTCCTGTATTCACAACATCTTTGACGTACTTAAACAAGTACGTTACAATAGTAAAAAAGATGTTAAAGGGAGGAATAGCTTATGTCTATCGTAAACCCTAGCCAAGCTAGAAAAGTCTTTTATCAACTATTGAAAGACGTCAACAAAACTAACGAACCCATTTATATCTCTGGCAAAAACGAAGAAAGTGAAGCAGTTATGGTCAGTAAAAAAGACTGGGACGCAATTCAAGAAACATTATACCTTCAATCTGCTGGCGTAGCAGATGTGATCCACCAGCGTGAACAAGAAAATGAGTTTGTTGCATTGGAGGATATCGATTGGGATACTCTGTAAAATTAGCAAAATCAGCTACAAAAGACCTGAAACATTTAAAAGGGGCTCATTTAGAGCAAAAATTTAAAAATCTCATGGAAGTTTTAAAGGAGAATCCGTTCCAAAATCCCCCGCCTTATGAGAAATTAGTCGGAAATTTAAAAGATAAGTATTCACGCCGTTTAAATATTCAGCACCGGGTCGTTTATTCGGTGGATAATGACGCCAAAGAAGTCATTATTTGGTCGGCTTGGACGCACTATGAAAGATAGAAATCCACTTTAAAAAAGTGATTTTCTATCTTTTTTTTATGTAATGAGCTTGTCTTTTTTCGGACCAACTACCGAAAAAAGACAGTGCATACAGTGCATAAAGAGCCATTTTTTTCCGACGCCAACGACGAAAAAAACAGATTGATCTTGCCAGAAAAAGAGACCGAAATGGACACATTTCTAGTCTCTTTTTCTGGCTCAAAACGGACACGTTTTGACCAGTTTTACAGGGGGATTGGGGGAGCAGCGCGTCCCCCAACAAGGTCGTTTGCGCCACGAAGTGGCTAGCAAACATAGAGCTTGCCAAACCCCTTAAAGAAGCATAACACTAACAGCCAAGTGCGCATTAGTGTTATGCTTCTTTCTGAACGACAGAGAAGAAAAACAGGGGGTGGGACTAGTGAGCGAACGAGAGATTTTTGAGGCCCCTTTTGCGGAGGCCAAACCGAAGCGAAAAGAGCCGAAACAAATTAGCTTTCGAGTGAGCGAATCCGAATTTGAAAAGTTGAAGCGCTCCGCTGAAATTTTTCAAATGAGTGTGCCGGCTTTTGTAAAAAGCAAGGCACAAGAGGCTAAGCTCGTCACGCCGAAAATTGACCGACCAGGAGCCGTGGAGATTGCCAAGCAATTACGTGCGATTGGGAACAATGTCAATCAGATGGCACGAGCAACGAACGCAACCGAATTAGATTCGAATTTAGCCGTCAACCTAACGGCTGAATTGCAAAAGATGCAAAAGGAGCTGAATCAGATATGGCAACAATTAAATTAGCGCGCAGCACCAGTTGTTCACGCTGCATTAACTACGCTGAACCGCGCTCAACGGTCAAAAGCGGCTTCAATTGCGACGTCAATTACGCGAAAACCCAAATGAAAGCTACCCGTATGATTTATGGCAAGGACGATAAAGTCCAAGCGCATACCTTGATTCAGTCATTTAAGCCCGGTGAGGTCACTCCGGAGCAAGCCAATGCATTAGGTTATCAATTAGCCGAAAAAGTCGCTGACGGTCACCAAGTAGCCATTTATACGCATACCGATAAAGATCATATTCATAATCATTTAGTGATTAATAGCGTCAATATGGATACTGGTTTAAAATTTCAAGCGCATGGACAAAAAGCCATTCAAGAAGTTAAAGATATGAACGATCAGATTTGTCTTGAGCATGGCTTAACGATTCCCGAAGAACCCGCTAAAGTTCGTTATACTACAGCGGAAAAGTCGTTACTGGAAAAAGGAAAAATCAGCTGGAAAGACGAAATAAGAGAAGCTGTCGATTATTCAGTGAGTCGTACAAGCGATTTTAAGAGCTTTTCAGAGCTTTTAAATAAAAAAGGGGTAGATGTTAAACTGAGAGGAAAAACGATCACCTACACCCATTTAAACGCCAATAAAAAGGTGAGAGCGAGCAAGTTAGGCAGTGATTATGAAAAGGAGACGATTTTTAATGGCTTTGAAAGACACATTGAACCAACAAAAGACAGAGATTTCGCAACCGGACAATCCGGAAACAATGAGCCAAGACCTGCAGCAACTGATTCAAGTATTGACCGAGATCCGGAATTACAGCGGAGCGACGCTGCAACAGAAAAGCTTGGAGAAAGCCAATCTGGAGAACAATTTACAAGAGATTCAAGAAGTGACGAACTCCGTCCTGAACAGCTTCAACAGCAGCTTAACCAACTTAGAGACTACACAAACCGACTTCAACGAGACAGCTCAAAAGCAGTCAATCGAATCCTTGAAACGCCTGAAAACGATCTTGAACGACCTTTTAGAGCAAAACAAGACCGAAATCGCGAAGATTCAGAGCGAAATGAGTCAGAACAACCAACAGTTAAGCGAGATCAACCAGACCATAACCAAAACGATGGACCAAGTCTTTAACCAGTTAAACGCTGAAATCAAGCGAACCAATCAAAGACTAACCTTTAGAACAGTTTTAACCAATTTATATGCCAGTGTACCTACCGGTATCGTTGTGGTGGCGCTTATGTGGCTGCTCAATTACTTTAACGTCTGGTAAAAAAGAAGATTCTCATTACATAATGGATAACCTAAATGGACTTGAATTATTTAAGAGAAATAGGGAGTTAACTTCCATTTAAAGCCTATAAAAAGCCCTTATAAACACTTTAATTTGTCTAAAGGTCCTTTTGTAGGTTTTTACTCTAAAATTAAAAATAGGCCTGTTTATTTAGCTTCTATTGCATACAACGGTTCGATCAGTCGAGCGTAAGTCGAGACATAGACTTTTGCTAACGGGTTTTTCATTATTCTTTAAAGGTCTTTTTGTCTGACTAAAGACGGCATTTTGTCTATTAAAAAACGATATAGTGATTGAGAGGTTGTTTATTTTATTTTTTACTAAAATAAACGAGTAGTATTTATATTTATCTTATATATTTTGTCTTTTAAACCTTTTGTGTGGAAAAAAAGGTTGTTGTACCAAGTGATTAAACGTTTAAATAAGTACCAAAAGCGATGTATATGAGTACTAAAAGCGATGTATTTAAGTACCAAAAGCGATGTACGTGAATACTTTTCGGTTGATAAAGTACTCACATTTTTGTACAATCAAATAAAAGCACAGAGAAGTTTTTATTTTTCCTTAGCTTTTTCCTCTAAACATAAGTAAAAGGAGTTGTATCTACATTTATGAATAATGAAATATTATCACCAAAAGTATTACATATAAGTGACTTAGAAAATCAAAAAGCAGTGGAACACAATGATTTAATCACCAGTGTAGCTAAAATGGATAAAATACCACTCAAAATTTTTGAATTAGCGGTCTCTTGTTTAGATACAGAAAATATTCCACAAGATAATACGGTTTACCTATCAAAAGAAACATTATTTTCTTTTTTTGATGTAGCAAGCAGCAGTAAACACACTCGTTTTAAAAACGCTTTAAGAAACCTACATGAACAAGCTATTTTTGAAGTTCAGGAAGTTCAAGAAAAAGATGGGAAATTTGAGTATTCAATTATTTCCCCTATTTCAAGAAGTAGTTGGAATGATTATAATGACTCAGTTTCAATTAAATTTACAGAAGATATTATGCCTTATTTAATTAATTTAAAATCAAATTTCACGCAATATCTCATTACAGATATTATGGAATTGAATAGTAAGTACAGTATTATATTATATAAGTGGTTCTCTATGTATTACAATCAGTATGAAAAGTACAATGAAAATGGTCAACGCAGGGAAGAACAATTAGAACAACTTAAAAACCCGTATGTTGAGATTCAAGAGTTAAGAAGATTAACAAATACGATAAAAGAATACGAGTTATTCAGTAATTTTGACAAAAAGATATTAAAAAAGCCAATTGAAGAAATTAATAAAAATACTCATTTTACAGTTACTTACGACAAAATAAAAGAAGGACGATCAATCGTAGGAATAAAATTTTATATTGAGAAGAAAAAAACAACTCTAGCTCCAATGGAGTATAAATTAAATGATCCTATTTCTCAAAAACATCAACAAACTAAAGAAGAGAACGAAAACCAATTATTAGGGCTAGCTATGCAAAGTCCGTATACAAAGTTGTTGTTAAAACAACTACTAATTAATCAGTATGACTTAATTGATAAAAAAGTGATGGTTGGTTTGCAAAGAACTGTATTTCCAAAGTATGAAGAATTAGCAAAATTACAAGGTCGAAATTCAGTGAAAGAACACATTCAGTATGTGGCTGCACAT
>NZ_JBGQQW010000039.1:0-16875 GCF_045528485.1 Desemzia sp. FAM 23990 | reverse complement strand
TGGAATCAGCTAAATAAGCAAAATTTTCTGGAAATAGTCATCCTTTGCGTAAGCATTCGATTTTTTTTACTTTTTTCAAGAAAATAATAATTCAGAATATTCTGACTATATTTATGCAACACTAGTGGTATTGTCTCTTCTATATTTAATAATAACATTAAGTAGAGTTAAGGAAAATCTTTTTAGTTTGTCAATATACTATAGCTGTACCCTCTATAAAGGAAATCACTATTTTATAACTATAGGAAATAATATATGGGTTATTTATTGAATTTTTTTGGAATTAATAATGAGAATCATATAAGGGAAATAGGTTTTTATGTAAATTTAGTGTAAAATATTTTTAGTAGTAAGGGAGAATCAATAATTTTGTGTAAATAAATCGTCCTTCTGCAAAACAATTCGTTACTGGGGAAACATTGAAGCTAATGTATCGGTTGCTTGTTACTTAGAAAGGATCAGAATAGTGGAGAAAAATAATAATTTAAATAAAAGGTTTAAGAAAAAGAATGAGCAGGAAAAACAAAATGTAGATAATAAAGCGTTGCTAAAAGGAATTGCTTGGAGTGTGCTGGCAGCTGTTATTACTTCTGCTGTATGTGTTCTTTTACTGCAATATTTTCAAATGAATTTTGAATGGGAGCAAACAATTAATACGTTATTTCGAACAAGAACAAAGTTATTCGTTTTTCAAATTTTAATTATTTCATTGCTTTACTTTCTTCTTATATCAATAATAAGGAGCCATTTGGTTAGTTCATCTATATTTTTTTTAGGAGCTTTAATTATTAGTATTGTAAATCAACAAAAAATATTATACAGAGATGAACCTTTTTATCCTTCAGATTTTTTAATGATTAAAGAAGTGCCATTTCTTTTAAAGACAGTAGATAATAAAGTTGTCATAATTTCAAGTATCTTTGTTTTATTTTTTATCATTTTAATAATTTTATTAACCTATTACAAAAGTAAGAATAAGAAGGCCACTAAATAAGAATAAAAAAATCGTAAACATAATTAGAGTGATAACATTCATATTCTCTTGTGCAAGTCTCATATATGTTTATAACTTTAATCAGCCAACTAATTTAGTAAAAGGTATTTTTGATAAGAATGCGGTATGGACTTCTTTTAGTCAGCGTAAGAATTATGTTGAAAATGGATTTGTAGCTGGTTTTTTGTATAATTTAAATGCACCAGCTGTTGAGAAGCCAACTAATTATTCGAAAAAAACAATAGAAGGTATTGTAAAAAAATATGAAAAAATAGCTGATGAAATTAATCGGAATAGAGATGGCGAAATTGAAGAAGTAAATATTATTTATGTTATGAGTGAAAGCTTTTCCGATCCTAAAAAAATTGAAGGAGCAACAGTATCTCAAGACCCTATACCAAAGACCCGCAGCTTAATAGAAAAGAACTTAAGCGGACAAATGTATTCTCAAGGTTATGGTGGAGGAACGGCCAATATCGAATTTGAGGCTTTAACCAGTTTCTCAATGGAACCAATGGCTCCTAGCATCACTACTCCTTATATTCAGCTAACAGATAAGATTAGTAAAATGCCAACCATTGTTTCTTATTTAGCTGAAAGAGGATATACCACAACAGCAATGCATCCATATCAAGTATCTATGTATAAGAGAACAGATGTCTATAAAAAAATGGGCTTTGATTATTTTATACATGAAGATAATATGGAGAATAAGGAGAAGTTAGAACATAGTCCCTATATTTCAGATGAATCTGCTTATAAAGAAGTTCTTTCACATATAGCAGAGACACCCGAAAAAGATTTCTTACATTTAGTGACAATGCAAAATCATGGAGGTTATACAGGGAAGTATGATCAACTAGATTATAAATCTGAAGGGTTGCCTAATAATGAAGAGGCAGAAAATTATTATAAAGGACTTGCATATAGTGATGACTTTTTAGCAGATTTTATTGAGCAAGTAAGCCAACTCCCTGAAAAAACAATAGTTGTATTTTGGGGTGATCACTTACCAGGCTTTTATGGAGATGATATCTCAGTTAAAAATGGGAGATTGAAGATGCATTCGACTCCTTTGATTATCTATTCAAATTTCAAAGAAAATTCAAGCGATTTGAAGACTATAAGTCCTATGTATTTTATGAACCATATTCTTGAAGAATCAAATTCAAGTATTACACCATTTTATGCTTTAACTTATAAATTAGAAAGTCTTTTACCAGCATTTGAAAAAGAATTATATCTAGAAGAAGGTGCGAGCGAACCTAAGTCAACTAGAAATATGCTTTCTAATGAAACTTTGGAGATTTTAGAAGAGTATGATGCTATTGAATATGATGTTACTACTGGGAATAATTATTTGAAAAACTATGATTTTTTTAAATAAATATGTAGATGTTTTAATTGAAAAAAATAAGAGAAAGGATCGTTAAAGTGATTTTTACTTTGCGATCCTTATTTTATAAAAAACTTTAGCAAAATATAACCCTATTCTTGTGTATATTTGATATGATACCTATAATATGGTTTTTTAAATGTTTATAAAAGAAAGTTAAACGTTAAGTGCGATATTTTATTACTAAATTAAATCAGTTTTATTAGTGATAGTGAATACAATTATCTATGATTAATAGCTACAATTGCAAGTAATTCTAATAATAAACATTCAAAGAATTGTATATTAGTTTTGTAATTCTTTTATGGATGAATAATAAAATAGAATGAAATTTGCAGTTAAAAATAAATGAAAGAAGGGTAATTACGTGAGACTTACAAGTTTAATGGGGAAATATATACAGTATAATAAAAAACATCTTCAATTTTGGAATAGTATTTTTATTGTGCTGTTAAGTACTTCTTTCGTATTAACAGATTGGATGTTTGATATCTTTACATTCAGTGAGTGCATATTAAGTATTGCATTATTTTTTCTGTTTATTAGTGGGAATTTTAAAATAACCAAGAAACAGATTGGATGGATTGCATCAATATTAATTATTGTTTCTCTAAACATTTTAGCGAATTACTATAGCAATAATGAATTTGTTTTAAAAGTTGGAATTGCCGCGTTAATAAAGATATCTTTTTATTCTATTATACTCGTTAGTTTTTATAACTATTTTAAAGACAATAATTTATTTAACCGATTTTTAAAAATGAATAATATTATTGCTATTATTATTTGTATAATTGGAATATATATTACAATAGCAATATATTCTAACGGATCATTACCTTATGAGTTTTTTTGGAAGTTTACAAGAACAGATCGAATGAGTTATGCGTTTAATCAAAACCTTGATTTTATTCGAACAAGGAGCATTTTTTCAGAACCTTCATATTTAGGTTATTATTTAAACATTATTCTTGGAATGAACTACTTTAATAAACAAGATATAAAGATAAAGCTAAGCTACAATTTGGTTCTTACTTTAACAATCGTTTTAACATTTTCCTATAGTGCAATTGGAGTTATGTTGCTTACTCAATTAATGTATTTATTAGACGAAGGAAAAATAAAGCAATTTAAATGGAATAACTTTATGTACCTATATATAGGAATAATCGGATTGCTTATGTTTTTATCATGGGATTTAATAAATGAGACAATCATCGAAAGGACCATTGCTATTTTAAATGGTGAAGATTTGTCTGCAACTGGTAGGTTACTGGATAGCTGGAAATACGTGAATATAGATCATTTATTTAGAGGAAATGGCATAGGGCATACAGCTGACATTTGGAATATCTATGCATATATTTTATCGGATTTAGGGATTGTTGCGTTTGTTCTTTTCTGCCTGTTTAGCCTATATACGGCTAAAGTTAACTTTAAGATGGGGTTATTATTTGTAGCGTTAAACTTTCAAAAAGGGGGATATCTATCTTCTGGATTTTGGATTTACTTATTGCTTTTATTTATTTATATGAAGCAAAGCAGCAAAATAAATAGTAAATGGTAGATCTTAAAGTAGGAACTATATCCTGAATATTTCATAGTTTTTCAAACACACTTCAAAAACCTTGTTATACCCATCTATTTTGTTTCCTTCATTCGCACCCTTTGAATGTACAAAAAAAACCCAGTCTGCTATGGTTAAAGCGACTAAACCTAACCAAAGAAAAGGGTTCTCTCAATGGCAAATTTACACGGAAATCGTCTGCTTTTCAATTCAAACGTTATAGTATCTCACTCTGGAGGAAATTTAACTTCATATTCTGGCTTAATAGCGGTAAAAGAATTCGTGGGTAAATTTAAGTGTAACCGAATGCTACGTAAAAATATCCAGATTCAAGACGAACGACTGTATCATATTCATGAAAATGAATATATTCGGGAACAAATCATCTTACAGTTAATTGGGCTATCCTACAGATTTTTCTGCTAATATATTAGCAACTGATCCTATCTTTCAAGCTGTTTTAAACAAAACACGGCTGGCTTCGCAGCTATCAATTTCACACTTCTAAAATCGGATGACAACAGAAATTATCGTTCAGCTTCAAAAGGTTAATCAAATCTTGATTGATAAAGCACGTACGATCCGAAATACGAATGAAATGATTTTTTATTTAGATTCTACCCACAGTGATACCTTTGGAAATCAAGAAATAACCGATTGTGATGCGCGTTACCAGACAACCGATTATCATTCACTCGTTGCCTTGGATGTTCTTACTGTAGACTTTCTCGAAGCAGAACTTCGTCCTGAAAAAGTCTACACCTCGAAAGTTGTCGCAGCATTTACTCGTCAACTATTTGATCATTATCAATCTGTAACAACAGTAAGAACTATTGTGGTACGTGCAGATAGTGGATTGCAACGCCAAATTTGTATGAACTTTGCAGACACTCTGTTTTATCAATGAAACGAAAGGGTATCAGGTTTCTACTATTCGCTTATTTCTCTTTAAAGTAGCTGGAAAGATTGTTCATTCTGGAAGAAGAAACTACTTGAAATTAAGTAGTTACCACGTTTACTAGAAACTATTTTATTGGATTCTACAAAACATTCACGTACCTCAGTGTTAATTGCGTTCATTGGGCAATTAAAAAAGTTCGTTACCTAATCCGCTAGGATAAGTGCGCCTAAAATGAGGCCTTACTTGAATTTAATCTGTTAGCAAAAGGAAATTAAACCATTTAGAAGAATATTTTTGAGAAAAAGAACCAATGACCATAAAACTAAACAGATGATTGATAAAATTTAGCCCTTTATAAAAGATATGAATTGTTCAGGTATATAAAGAATCTAATGAATTTTTCTTTAAAAATACTCTTAATCTAAAAGTGTTAATTCTCTAATTTGTATGGTATTATAATATCGTCCTATTTTAAAAGATTGATCGGAGGAAATATATTCATGGCACAAAGAGAAAGATTTAGTAAAACAAAAAAAATGGTGATGGGTGTGATGGATTTACTGATCTTCCATTTATCAATTCTTCTCTCTTTTTTTATACAATTTGGAAAAAACGTATCTCATCGTAATTTTGAAGCTTATACAAACTCTTTTATTTATATGACGATTGCTTTTGTTATTTTAAATATTCTTTTTGGAGTTTATATTCTTTACAATAAATCTTTCATAGATTTTCTTTACATTACAGTTATTGTGCAATTTATGATGACATTTGCAATTATGGCAGTTACTTTTGCAGGAAGATGGTTTGCATTTCCAAGGTCGGTATTGTTAATAAATTTAGTCGTAGGAACTGTTATGTTATTTCTATGGAGAATAATAGTATATAATTTTTACCTGAATTTTAATGGAACAATGAAAGTAATGGTTGTAGGAACAAAAAAAGATATTCTTGCAGCTGTTCAAAATTTTGGAGAAGCAAAAAATGAACGTCATAAGATCACAATGGCGGTAGTAGACAATTTTTATCAGAATATCGAAAAAAAATTAGATGAAATTGATATAGTTTATATTGCAAGTCAGCTGAATGAAAAAGAAAAAAGAAGAATATATGACTTATTAATAAAGAAAGAAAAAAAAATCTTTTTAACAACAAGTTTTGAAAACCTGATTTTGGTAAATCCTAACATTATGAATATTGAGGATGAAAGTATCATTGAAGTCTCAGATTTCAGGATTCCTGCAGAGGATGGGGCAATCAAACGGTTGGTTGATATCGTGTTTTCTTTGTTTCTAATTATATTGACATCCCCTATATTGCTAATAACAGCAATATTAGTGAAAGCAACCTCTGAAGGTCCAATTTTTTATAAACAAGTTCGAATTACTCAGAATGGTGAAGAATTTAACATTCTAAAGTTTAGAACGATGAGTGCAACTGCTGAAAAGGAAACGGGGCCTATTTTAGCGACATCTAATGACAATAGGGTGACAACCGTTGGTAAATATTTAAGATCTTTAAGAATTGATGAATTACCTCAATTATTTAATGTGTTAAAAGGCGAAATGTCAGTAGTTGGCCCACGTCCGGAACGTCCTTTTTTTGTAGAACAATTCAAAGAAGAAAACCCTTATTATTATTTAAGACACAATGTGAGGGCTGGAATAACGGGTTATGCACAAGTATACGGAAAATATGCATCAGATTTTAACAGCAAGTTAAATTTTGATTTATTGTATATTAAGAAGTATTCTATTTTACTAGACATTAAAATTATGCTGCAGACAATTAAGATATTATTTGATAAAGTTTCATCTAAAGGGTTAGATGAAGACGAAATGTTAGTTAGAAAAGAATTTCCAGAAAATATAAAAATTTTAGATTAACCTTTATAGGTGAAAGGAAAAGAGTGTAATGAATAAAATTCCTTTCTTTAGTGTTGTCGTACCAGTTTATAATTCCGAAAGAACTGTCGGCAAAATGATAGAAAGTATGCAGAAACAAACGTTCAGTAATTTTGAATTAATATTGGTAAATGATGGTTCTACTGATAATACTGAACAGATACTTGAAAATTACTCAGTAAAAGATAACCACATTATTTACTTTACTATACCGAATGGCGGACCAGGGAATGCTCGTAATAAAGGGATTGAACGTACTAAAGGTAAATACTTACTTTTGTTTGATGCTGATGATGAAATCAATTCAGATACACTGGGAACTTATGCTGCATTATTGGCTGATGATTCTGTAGACTTAATTGTATCTTCTTATGAAATGAAAATTATTGATGATAATGAAGTTGTAAGTTCTCGTACTATTTCAGCACCAAGTGAAACTTATGAGAATCATGGAGAATTTTTGAAGGCTGTCTATCCATTAATGAATCAGCAATTACTGTATGTAGTTTGGAATAAAGTATTTAGATTAGATATTATTAAAAAACAGGCTATTTCTTTTCCACCGTATAAAAGTTGTGAGGATCGTTTATTTAATTTAAGATATTATAAACATGTTGAAAAGTGTATCGCCATGGATAAAGTTTTATACCAATATTCATTTGATGGGAAAAATAGCTTAACAAATAAATTTTTATTCAATAAGTATGATACTTTTGTTGAATTTTATCAGGAATTATTATCATTAACAGATAAAAATCAAGAAGGTTCCAGTGCATTATTTTTAAAGGGTGTTATGTCTTGTATTATGCCTATTCATAGTAAAGAGTGTCCACTTGATTTCAAGGAAAAGACAAGTTATATAAAAAATATCGTTCAAAGTTCAGTTGTTCAATCTGCTGCGTCTATCAGTCTAACGGATACCAAAATCAGATGGATAATGAAGTGGTTATTTAAATCAAAATCAGTTACTATTAATTATTTTGCATCAATGATGATTTACTTGATAAGCACAACTTCGCCTAAAGTTATTGAGAAACTAAAAAGTAATTTTTAAAGTGAGATAATGGAGTGATAATAAGTGTCAAAACAGATAAGAGTTCTTCACTTTCAAGGCAGAATGGGAAAAGGTGGAGCAGAAACATTTATGATGAATGCTTTTCGCAATATAGATCGAGATAAAATCGTATTTGATTTTTTAATTTATCATGATTTTGAAGATGTTCGTCCATATAATGATGAAATTCACTCTTTGGGGGGACATATCTATAGTGTACCTAATCCTAAAAAAAATATTATAGCTTATATTAAAGCTGTAAAAAAATTATTGAAGGATAAAGATTTTGATGTTGTTCATAGCGAAGTTTTTTTTGGCGGCGGCCTAAATTTACTTTTGGCTAAAAAAGCAGGTATCAAAAAAAGAGTTGTTCATAGCCATGCAACATCAGATGGAAAAGGAAAGAATGTAATATTGAAAATGCTAAGAAAAGTTTTTGATAAACTTATGCGAGAAAATGCTACTGATTTTTTGGCATGCTCGCATGAAGCGGGAATAGCTTTGTACGGAAAAGAGCAACCTTTTATCTTTGTACCAAATGGTATTGATTTAGAATTATATCGTAACGTCTCTGAGACAAAAGCGGCTATTCGAGAATCTTTAAATATATCAGAAGATGCCTTTGTGGTGGGAAATATCGGCCGATTTGAGGAACAAAAGAATCATTCGTTTTTAATTGATATATTTGAACAAACTATTAAACTTCACGAAAACAGCCATTTAATTTTAATCGGAGAAGGTAGTTTACTTCCTGTAATAACGGAAAAAGTAAGAAGCAAAGGCTTAGAAGCAAAGGTTTCATTTTTGGGAGTGAGAGACGATATTCCTCAATTATTAAAATCAATGGACGTTTTTTTAATGCCATCGCTATATGAAGGATTACCTATTTCAGCTGTTGAGGCACAAGCGGCTAATCTTAAATTAGTTCTTTCTAGTGAAGTATCAAAAGAAACAAAGCTATCTGAAAATGTTCATTTTGTTTCCTTAGATGAAGAGGTCGGACAGTGGGCTCATATTATTTTACAAGAACCGTTACAAAATTCTCCATATAAAGAAATGGAAGTATATGATATGAAAAAAACAGCTAAGCAATTAGAAACGATATATTTGAGTAAGTTGGGAGAGATAAACGGATGAGTTTAGTTGCAACAAGTAAACGCTATTTTTTTGATAAAGATTTATTTCGCAAGATTTATTTAGCACTTTGTATTTTATTTTTTATGCCGGCAACATTAGATATTGAACGCTACCCATTATTCGTGTGTATGGTATGGGGAGGTATTATTATAGCAAAAGATTTTTTCACAGACCGTGAGATGTTTAAAAGCAGTTATTGGTATTTGTTACTAATGGCGATCGTAGCATACTTACTTTCAACAATAATAAATTATGATCATGCTTTAATAAGAGGGATTTACAATTTGATTTTTATGATGATTAATTTTTTTATTGTTTATCCGATAAGTCAAAAACAAGATCGTTTAACAGTTAAAAAAAACCTTACAACTTTTAATGATATATTGATTATTATGGTATTTATAGCGGGAGTTATTTCCTTAGTGATGTTTATTTTTCATGTTTCTTACATACAGACAATAGGTGCAAACGATGCGAGACAAGGTTTTATTGAATCGCGTTTATTTGGTGTGTATTCTAGTCCAAATGTAGGTTCTATTTTTGGAATGTTATCTGTTATGGCTTCGCTTTTAAACAATAGTATAAAAAGAACAAGGTGGCATAATTTTTCTAAATTTTATATTATAAATTTAATTGTGCAATATCTTTATTTTACACTATCTTCTTCAAGAGGAACGATGCTGTCTCTTTTTGTTATTTCATTTTTTATAGCAACTTTGATTGTAGTTCCAGTATTAAGTGAAAAGTTAAAAAGTATATGGAAAGCGACTATGTTGACTTTATTAATGTACGGAGTCGTTATGGTAATAGCTACGTTTAGTACAACTCTATTGAGAGAAAATTTAGGGTATGTTCCAAGTTTTGTGCAAAATATAGAGAGTCAATTTTCTAAGGAAGATACTATATCTGGTAAAGAAGACAAAGAGGTTACCCCTGTTCATAAGATAGCTATTAAGCATTCGTCAGAAGGTGCTGAAGCTTCTTCTGGAAGATTCACCATTTGGACTGCAGGTATAAATGTATTTAAACAAAATCCTTTATTAGGCATTACAGACCCTGAAGTATATCGAGAAGGCAGAGATGTTTCTGCCTTTTTGGATGAGTCAAAATTATCAGAAATGGATATAAAAGAGCTTAAAAGATCAGGTGGAAATATGCATAATGTTTATGTACAAACAATCGTGAATTCAGGAATTATTGGATTTGCAATTATTGCAGTTTTTGTATTACTAACATTAAAGGATAATACTCAATATTTATTGAGTTTTAAAAAACCAACGATTGACTACCAGTTTTTTGCTTTAATATTTTGTTTACTTTTAGGGTTGTTCGCAGAAGATTTTGTGGAATCTCATATTTTATATAATAATCGAGATGTTGTAGGTATAGTTTTTTGGTACTATATTGGTGTTTTCCAATATGTTAAAAAAGATAAGTTTCAGAGTCAGGAGATCAGTTAAATGTTAGCTTTTGTTGCGTGGACTCCGCTTCATATTATTAATATTTTAAACACTAAGTTTGCTTTTTACTATGAAAAAGAAGCAGATTTATATATTTATGGAGAATTTAATGGAGCGGAACAAATTTTCAAAAAAATTCAAGAAGAAACAATCTTTAGAAATGTCTATATTGTTTATCCTGAGGATATGGGGGGGGGGTTTGTAAGTAAATTTAATGTGTTGATTAATCATAATAGAATGTTGAAAATAAATGATCCTTTCGAATATGATATTATCTTTACCCAAGGCGGTAACTATTTTCTGAAAATCTTATTTGGAAAATCTAAAAAGTTGAATTCAAAACTGCAATTGAAATACATTGAAGATGGTCTTGTAACGTATTCTGACAATGATTTGTTAAATACATCGGTAAAGAGACAAAAATTTTTAAATATGATTAATCCATATAGTATGTTTTCTTCTCCAATACAAGACTACTATGTTTATGATCCTGAATCGACCAAAATGTATACGGATAAAGATAAAATGGTTTACCGTTTACCATTGATTGATGAAAGTAATATTATATATAGTGTTCTAAAAAGAATATTTGAATTAGAAAATAAAAAAATCGTGTTATCAGATAAAGTAATTTTTCTTGACCAGCCATTACATCAAGATGGCTATATTATTAATGAAGAGGGTATTATTGAAATATTAATGAACAACACGACAAACAAGGAACTGATGGTTAAATTACATCCAAGAACAGAAATGAAAAAGTATAATGGGAAAATGACGGCTTTGAATACTACACTTCCATGGGAATTGTGTTTTATGAAATATGATTTTTCGAACTCTATAATTGTAAGTACGGTGTCAACCGCTTCTTTCACGCCAAATATGATGTTTGGTATAGACAATGAAATAGTTTTACTAGCCGATTTATTGATTAATAACGAAAAAATTACAAACGGAAATTTAAAGGTGATTAATAAATTAAAAGAAGTTCGTAGTTTTGTAAAGAAATACCGAAAAATGGGATACACAAATATAGTTTCACCAAAGTCTGAACAAGAATTACATGATCTACTGAAACATTAAATTTTTAGTAAAAATACTCTTTTTATAAGCCCGGTATAGCTTAAAAATCCGATTTTTGTAGCGATTAGAGTTGAACTTTAGATTGAAAAATAGCGGATTATTATCATTTTTAAAGAGATAACGACGAAAAAATATACGGAAGCTGAAACACAATGAGACATTAGTGTTTGTTGCGGAATGAAACTATTGCAAAATATAATTAGATATTAAGTTGGAAATTAGCTAATCAAATAATGTATGTATAGATTTTTCTGCATCTATTTAATGATTAATAATTAATTAAGATTTTAAGAAGTTCTTTACAATTTTTCTAATTCCTTTAGTATTAATTGTAAGGGTACTTTTTTATAGATAGTAATGAAAAATTCAAGTACCACAAGTACTATATGAATTGATTCCAGTTAAAGAAGAAAAGAAAGGTTATAGAAAAGTGTTGAAATACTGTATTGTGTTAACTAGTGCTATAAAAAATGCTAGCGATGTTTTGATTATAGAAATGTGTAAATAATCACTGTTTTATTTGCGGTTTGCTTATTATCTAGAATATAAAATAATAAGCAATTCCTTATAAGTATTGATACATCTAAAGCAAATTAATTTTTAAGAAAGTACCTGAATAATTCATGCTTTTGAAATGATTCATTAGAATTAACTCTATACCAGTGTTAAGTAATGTTTTGTTTTTTTCTAAAAGGTAAAAACAAAATGTCTGTATATCCTGTGACTGCAATATTTTAAAGTGAAAAAGATAAATTCTATGAATACTTCAAGAAATATTTTAAAAATTAAATTGCCTATCAATTTACCTAAGATGCTAATAATGAAGTGTTAGATAAGTTGGAATAAATGATGAAAAAATATGAAGACAATCCTATACATTGTATAATAGGTGTTTTAAAATATTTTATTCAAACTTTAAAGTTATGGGTAAATCTATATGGATTTACCATAAGATAGTAATTTGGGAGATGAATGCATGAAAATATTAGCCATTATACCGGCACGTGGCGGTTCAAAAGGCATACCAAGAAAAAATGTGCGTATTATGTCAGGAAAACCATTGATTAGTTATGCTATTGAAAATGCATTAGCTAGTAGATATGATTTGAATGTTTGTGTGAGTACGGACGATGAAGAAATAGGACGCGTATCAAAACAATATGGTGCTGAAGTTATAGAAAGAAGTGCTTTACTGGCATCTGATAGTATTACACTTGATCCCGTTATTTATGACGCTGTTCAAAAAATGAGTAAGAAGAACGAAAAAGAATACGATATCGTGATTACTTTACAACCTACGTCTCCTTTGCTTACTAGTAAGACACTAGATGCTGCAATTGAGGACTTGATAACATATGGTTTTGATACGTTGATAAGTGGTGTAAATAGCCCGCATTTAGCTTGGAAAATTGAAAACAAAAAAGCTGTTCCAGCTTATAAAGAAAGATTGAATCGTCAATACCTGCCTAAAAATCTCATTGAAACAGGGGCATTCGTTATTACAAAAAGTAACTTTGTAACTGAAAACAGCAGATTTGGAAAAAACATTTCAATTTATGAGATGCCAGAGAATGAAGCAATTGATATTGATACACCTCATGATTGGTGGATTGCAGAAAAAGAACTTAGTAAAAAAAATATTTTAATAAGAGTAGACGGTTATTCTAAAATAGGTTTAGGACATGTTTATCGCTCTCTTGTTTTGGCCAATAATTTCATTGATCACAATGTTTGTTTTGTTTTAAGCGAACAATCAGATATTGGAATTCAAAAAATCAAAGCAAGTCATTATAAATATGAAGTTATTTCAGGTAATCATGAGATGGGGGAATTAATTCAACGTTATAATTGCGATATCGTCATCAACGATATTTTAAATACTGATGAAGATTATATTCACTACTTAAAATCTACTGATGTAAAAGTAGTGAATTTTGAGGATTTAGGCAAAGGATCAAAATATGCTGATATTGTTATTAATGATTTATATAGTAAACAATTTGAAGATACACATTATTATTGGGGCAGTGAGTATTATTTGATTCGTGATGAGTTTCTTATTTCTAAACCTTCACCATATAATGAGGTGGTAAAAGAAGTTTTAGTTATTTTTGGCGGATCTGATCCAAGCAATTTAACAGAAAAATTATTCCAGTCTATTCAAAAACTAGATCAGAAAGACAACATTCACTTTACATTTATTATTGGATTAGGTTATAAAGGTTATGAAGAACTAGCTCAAAAAGTTAAATCATTAACTTTAAATATCGATGTTATTCAAAATGTTAAGATGATGACAGAGTATATGAAAAAAGCAGACCTTGCGATTTCATCTCAAGGTAGAACAATGCTAGAATTAGCTGCTATGGCTGTACCGACTATTTTAATGGCTCAGAACAAACGAGAACTAGAACATGAATTTGGTTATTTACAAAACGGATTTATTAATCTTGGTTACGGGAAAGACATTGAAGCAGAAACGGTAGCTGAAACTATTTCTTGGTTAATTAAGAGCCCGCAAATAAGAGAACAAATGAGAAGTCGTATGTTGCAAACCGATTTAAAAAATGGTTTAAAAAAGGTTTTGAGCTTAATTTTAGATTGAAAATAAATTGATAGAGGAGAGTATGATTATTATGAATTTTTTTGAAAAAGTAGAAGAACAAGGCTATTATGTCATTGGAGAAATTGGTGTGAATTACTATGACATTGCTAAGGAAAATGGAACGACACCTATGGAGGCAGCTAAATTAATGATTGATGAAGCCAAAGCTTCTGGAATGGATGCTGTTAAATTTCAAACTTATAAAGCAGGGACAATTGCTACAAAAAATTCTCCATCATACTGGGATACAACTGAAGAAGCTACAACTTCTCAATATGAATTATTTAAAAAGTTTGATTTATTTGGCTATGAAGAATACAAAGAAATTTCTGAATACTGTAAAAAACAAGGTATTGTTTTCTTAAGTACTCCATTTGATATAGAATCTTCAGATTATTTAGAAGAACTTATGGATGTATATAAAATTTCTTCTTCTGATTTAACAAATACTCCTTTCATTAAGCATATGGCAAAGAAACAAAAACCAATTTTGATTTCAACTGGTGCTTCTAATATGGAAGAAATTGAAACAGCTATTCGTACTATTGAAAATGAAGGAAATAAAGATATCGTAATTTTACATTGTGTATTGGAATACCCTACGCCTTATGAGCATGCAAATTTAGATATGATCAAGTCTTTAAAAGAAGCTTTTCCAGACTATGTAATCGGATATTCTGATCATACAAAACCTGATCCAAATATGGATGTTATAAAAGCTGCAGTTGCATTAGGCGCTCCAGTAATTGAAAAACATTTTACGTTAGATAAAACATTACCAGGAAACGATCACTATCATGCAATGGATCCTGATGATATGCGTAAATTAAAAGAAGGTTTATCTTTCTTAATGGAAATTCGTGGAAGCAAAGATAAAATAAGTTTAGAATCTGAAGCAGCAGCCCGCATGAATGCAAGACGTTCTCTTGTTTCAGACCAACTTATATCTAAGGGAACAGTTATTACTGAAGACATGTTGACATTCAAGAGACCGGGAACAGGAATCTCTCCCTCTGAAATAGAAAAAGTTATCGGCAAAGTAGCAAAAGAAGACATAGCTGAAGATACTACATTAACTTATGACCATATAGAAGAGGATGCAAGATAACTAATGTTTAATGGTGTAAAAAAGCTATTCGATAACAGAATTATTAAAGCTGGAAGTTGGTATACAATTACCAACTTCTTTATTAAAGGAATAACATTTATAACAATTCCAATTTTTACCAGATTATTAACAACTTCAGAATATGGCGTTACTTCTATTTATACAAGTTGGGTAGGTATTTTCTCGATTTTTATTGGATTTAATCTCCATTCAACTATTGGTCGCGCTAAAATTGATTTTAAAGATGAGTATGATGAATTTAACTCTAGCGTAATGTTCTTTTCATTGATTTCTTTTTTAGTTTATCTCATTATTTTTATTACCTTTGAATCTTTCTTCTTGAGTATAACTGGATTATCGAGAGTTCTATTTTATTTGATGGTTTTACAATCTTATTTGTTTTTTTTACAAGAATATATTATTAATAAATTTCAATTCGATTATAACTATAAAGCTGTATCAATAGTAAATATTATTCTAACAGGATTAGGAGTTCTATTTTCGATTTTTTTAATTCTGATGGTTTTTCAAAATAATCGAGTCTTTGGAAAAGTAACTGGACAGATACTACCTTTGATTGCTATGGGATTATTTACATTAATTTACTTTATGACAAAAGGGAAAACTTTTATTGATATTAAATATTGGAAATACGCTTTGTTACTTGGTGCGCCTCTCGTTTTCCATGCTTTAGCAAATTCGATAAACAGTCAGTTCGACCGCATTTTAATTAATCGTTATCTAGGAGCTTCTGAGGCAGGAATTTATAGTTTTTCATATAATATTGGTGTAGTTATCCAAGTTCTATCAACTTCGTTTAACCAAGCATGGGTACCTTGGTTCTATGAAAAAATGGATACACGTAATTTAAAAGCTATTCAAAATTATGCGAGTACGTATAGAGACACCTTTACGATTGTATATGCTGGAATACTTCTAATCAGTCCTGAATTAGTTAAATTGATGGGAGATGAAAGTTATTGGGTCGGTATTTCTATTATGCCTTGGATTTTAATGGCATATTATTTCCAATTTATGTATTCATTTGAATTTCAAATAGAAATTGTACACAAGAAAACTTATCTAATCAGTTTAGCATCCATTATGTCTGCGGTAATTAATATTGTATTAAATATTATTTTTATTCCAAAATTTGGATATACAGCCGCTGCAGTAGCAACTGTAATTTCTTATTTCTTCCTATTCTTATTTCATTACTTTATGGCTTCAAAAGTAATTAAAGATAATGTATTTGGCTTGAAATTCCATTTAATTTCACTTTCTTATGTATTTGGTTTAACCGCTTTTTTCTTTATTTTTGAAGAGAATATAATCATTCGCTTTATAGGTATATTATTTATAGTTGTGTTATTTGTATATCGTTTTATTAAAAATAAAAAATCAAATTAAAAAGATCTTTTTTATGTGCTATGTACCTATAAAGTAAGCCCGTTATAATGGACGCTGCAGAAAAAAAGGAAGACACGACAAAGAGCCTGATTTACTTTCAATTTTGAAATCAGGCTTTTTGGTCTATACTTTTAAAGGTTGGCAGGATTGAACGATTTTCTCAGACCATGGGAGATAGTCTCTGATAAGATTTGGATTTTGGATCAAATCCAAACCAGGAAGTTCCGTAATCAGCTTTTCTAGATATTGCCTAAAA
>NZ_JBGQQW010000038.1:0-20341 GCF_045528485.1 Desemzia sp. FAM 23990 | reverse complement strand
TTTATTACTTTATATTTCTTATCTTCATTCATCGTTAGTATTATCCTTTTCATGATTTTATTTTATCATTTTGGGACATTTTATGCTTCGACCTACTTAGGACATTATCACGTTCGAACGATATATAGCCAGTAGTCTAAACGCTCTGCTCCACTCTCTCTTTGTTTATGCTAAAATAGGGTGTATGTGTATTATAGGGAGGAAGAAGATTATGGCTGAAACAAATGAAAATCGTGTACTGGAATTATTAAATGCTGAATTGACAGCTTACTCAAAAAAACAAATTACTACTGTATTGAATTTATTGAGTGAAGGAAATACGGTTCCTTTTATTGCTCGTTACCGAAAAGAAATGACGGGTACTTTGGATGAAGTACAGATTCGCGAAATCGAAGAGCGACACACTTACCTGGAGAATTTAGAAAAACGTAAAAACGATGTCCTTCACTCGATTGAAGAACAAGGCAAATTGACTCCTGAATTGGGAAAAGAGATCAAACAAGCGGATAAAATGCAATTAGTAGAAGATTTGTATCGTCCATTCAAGCAGAAACGCCGTACTAAAGCTACGATTGCTAAAGAAAAAGGGTTAGAACCTTTAGCAGAGTGGTTACTGTCTTTTCCAAAAACCGACGTGACCGCAGAAGCTGAAAAATACATTGATGAAGAACAGGAAGTAGTAACAACAGAAGATGCCCTAGCAGGAGCACACGAAATACTGGCAGAATCTTTTGGTGACGAACCAACTTACCGTCAATGGATCCGTGATTTCACTTTCAACAATGGACGCATCGTTTCAGTTTCGAAAAATGAAGAAGCAGACGAAAAAGGCGTTTATGAAATGTACTATGATTTCAGCGAGGCTATCAAATCAGTAGTATCGCACCGTGTATTAGCGATGAATCGTGGAGAAAAAGAGAAGATTCTAAAAGTCACTTTGGAAGTTGATGAAAACCGAATTTATTCTTATCTAATCAATCAAATTATGAAAGATTTATCTTCAACGGCTGCTCCATATCTACAAGAAGCGTATGTAGACAGTTACAAACGGTTTATTGGACCCGCTATTGAACGTGAAATCCGTTCTACTTTAACAGAAGCAGCCGATGAACAAGCGATTGCGATATTTGGAGAGAATTTGCGTAACTTATTGTTGCAACCCCCTTTGAAAGGAAAAGTTGTTTTAGGGTTCGACCCTGCGTATCGTACAGGTTGTAAATTAGCCATTGTGGACGCTACAGGAAAAGTAATGGATATTGATGTGATTTACCCACACAAACCTGCTGGACAAAGACAACGTGAAGAAGCAGCTATTAAATTTAGAGCTATGATTGAAAAATTCGGTGTTGAAATGGTGGCTATCGGGAACGGAACAGCTAGCCGTGAATCAGAGTCCTTTGTAGCAGAAAACTTGAAACAAGTGGACCGAGAAACGTTTTACGTGATCGTCAACGAAGCAGGAGCATCCGTCTACTCAGCAAGTGATGAAGCGCGCAGTGAGTTTCCCAATTTACAAGTCGAACAACGAAGCGCGGTAAGTATCGGTCGTCGTTTGCAAGATCCATTGGCTGAATTGGTGAAAATTGACCCTAAATCGGTTGGAGTAGGTCAATACCAGCACGATGTTTCGCAAAAACGTTTAGAAGAGCAGTTGGATTTTGTGGTTGAAACAGCTGTTAACCAAGTTGGAGTAAACGTAAATACAGCCAGTACTTCTTTATTGCAGCGAGTGGCTGGATTAACGAAAACGACGGCTAAAAATATTGTATCCTATCGGGAAGAAAATGGCCGTTTTGAAAAACGAAACCAATTGAAAAAGGTTCCTCGTCTAGGACCTAAAGCTTACGAGCAAGCTATTGGATTCTTGCGTATTATTGGTGGAAAAAATGTCTTAGACAACACCGGAATTCACCCCGAATCTTATGCTGAAGCGGAGCAAGTTTTGGAATATACTGGCTTAACTTTAAAAGATGTAGGAACAGAAGCTGCTAAAGAAGCTTTATCTCGTGTAAACTTGGATGAATTGGCTACAAAGACAGAGTTAGGGAAAGAAACTTTAAAAGATATTATTGATGCTTTAGTCAAACCAGGCCGAGATTTACGAGATGACATGGCGGCTCCATTATTGCGCCAAGATGTATTGTCAATGGAAGATATTCAACCCGGTATGAAACTAGAGGGAACTGTGCGAAACGTCATTGATTTTGGAGCTTTTGTGGATATTGGTGTGAAGCAAGATGGATTAGTACACATTTCCAAATTAAGCAAAAAATTTGTTAAGCACCCGACTAATGTCGTAGCAGTCGGTGATATTGTAACCGTTTGGGTAGATCAAATCGATGTGAAAAAAGGTCGGATTTCCTTGACCATGTTGGATCCACAGAAATAAAGAGCAACCATTCAAACGATTGAAATGATAAGGAGGTGTACAGTTGAGTCCTGATGAACTACAAGTGCTGGTAGAACAAATTTCTTTGACAGATTTTGGTGCACCTTTCAACCATAAAGCCAGTTTCAATAAACGGTTACGGACAACTGGTGGAAGGTATCATTTGGAAAGTCACGATTTGGATTTTAATCTCAAAGTTTTTGAAACATTTGGGATGGAGGAATTTTTAGGAGTAATCAAGCATGAGTTGTGCCATTATCATTTACATTTGGCGAACAAAGGGTTTCAACATCGTGATGCGGACTTTAAGCTGTTGCTCCAACAAGTCGGCGGCTCTCGGTATGTAAAATCTCTTGCCAAACCTAAAAAAACTCATTTTTGGATCTATGAGTGTAAAGAATGCGCTCAGAGATATTACCGCAAACGAAGAATGAATACACAAAAATATTGTTGCGGTGTTTGCAGAGGAAAACTGAAATTGAAACCAGAACGACTAGAACAACAAGTCTAATAACTTTTTCTAAAAAAATTCTCAGAAAATTGGCATCAATTTTCTGAGTTTTTTTTGCTTTTGTCAGCAGAATCAAAAATAAATACTTACAATTTATAGATTTTCCTATATAATATAAAAATACACTTCTAAAAAGTAAGCAACTTGACACAAATAAAGAACAAATCAAAGGAGATACAAAGTATGGAAAAATACCGGATAGATCCCAGCCAGGGATTAGAATTTGGATTGTACACATTAGGCGATCACATTCCTGATCCTGCAACAGGCAAGCGTATCTCGTCAGAACAACGGATTCAAGAAATCATTGAATTAGCTAAATTGGCAGAACAAGCTGGATTAGATTTTTTCAGTGTCGGGGAAAGCCATCAAGAATACTTTACCACTCAAGCACATTCAGTTGTATTGGCAGCCATTGCCCAAGCCACGAATAAAATTAAGATCGCCAGCTCTTCAACCATTATCAGCACTTCAGATCCTGTACGTGTGTATGAGGATTTTGCTACATTGGACCTCATTTCGAATGGACGTGCAGAAATCATTGCAGGTCGTGCATCGAGAGTCGGTCTGTTTGATTTGCTTGGGTATGACCTTAGAGACTACGAAGAATTATTTGAAGAAAAATTTGACTTGTTGAAGCAAATCAATGAGCAAGAAGTTGTCAATTGGGAAGGAAATTTCCGCAGACCGTTAAAAAACGCCCACATTCTTCCTAGGCCTGTAAAGGGTTCATTGCCGCTTTGGCGAGCAGTTGGAGGACCGCCAGAAAGTGCCATCAAAGCTGGTTTCGCTGGAGTACCCATGTTTATAGCGATGTTAGGGGGGCCAGTCAGTTCATTTGAGGTTTCTATACGCGCCTACAGAGAAGCGCTTAGCCGTTCAGGTTTTGAACCTGCAGAATTTCCTGTCGCAACGGCAGGATTCTTTTATGTGGCAGAAACCACTCAACAAGCCTTTAAAGAAGCATATCCCTATATCAATCAGGGCTTGCAGCTGGTGAATGGCTCGCCCTATCCAAAGCAGCAATTTGCTCAGGGAGCAGATACCCGAAATGTGATGAATATTGGTAGTGCACAACAAATCATTGAAAAAATCTTGTATCAATACGAAACATTTGGACACCAGCGTTACATTGCGCAAATGGACTTCGGTGGAGTTCCATTTGATAAATTGCAAAAGAATATTGAGATTATCGGCAACGATATTTTACCCGCGATTAAGAAATACACGAAGAAAAAATAGGAGTGAAATAAATGAATGTAGTCTTGTTATCTGGTTCGAATGTGGGGACTAAAACTCGAGTAGCCATGGATTATACGATCAACGTATTATCAGAAAAATACCCGGAGATCGAAACTACTCTTATCGATTTAGCAGAATACGATATGCAGTTCAGTGATGGACGGAATTATTTGGAATATGAAGGGGACACGGGTTACATCACGAAAACGATTATGGCTGCAGATGCTTTGATTATCGGATCACCAATCTTTCAGGCGTCTATCCCGGCCTCATTAAAAAATGTCTTCGACTTATTGCCGCAAAATGCTTTCAGAGATAAAGTAGCCTCTGTGATCGTGACAGCCGGTTCTCCGAAACATTATTTGATTGCTGAACAACAAATAAAACCCATCTTGGCTTATATGAAAGCCCAAGTGGTGCAGCGCTATGTCTTTATTGAAGAAAAAGATATCTACCGTAAAGAACTAATCAACGACGACATCCATTTCCGCATTGAAAATTTAATCGAAGACACAGTAGTGTTGACAGAAACGTACCAAAAAATCAGAGAAGCAAAAGAAGCAGAGTATGGATTCTAATCAGTACGAATAAAAAAGAGGCGGTACAGCAGAAATGCTGTTCAACGCCTCTTTTGTTATAATGACAGAAAGAAGTCTGAGAGATGTAAAAAGAAAGGTGCGAAAAAGATGTCTCATTCTACTGTGACTCAGGAGTTGATAGCTGAAAAATTTCCGGATTATTTAGACAACAAACAAAAAAGGAAAACTATTCAAAGAACGGAAGCATTATTTCGCTCACTAAACAGTCTGCCAAAGAGAAAAATCAACTGGCAAGATTTGTTGTATTTGCCATTATTGACGAAGCCCAAAAGGGATTACACGATAGCACCGCCTGTTGCTATCGATCAATCTGGATTGATCCGCCCTTATTGGAAAGGGCTGTTTTCCCAAGCCATGAAAGAGTTATCGGAACTGGAACAAGTCTCTGTAACGGATTTTGGAGCGGTCGGTGATGGACAAACAGACTGTACAGAAGCTTTCCGGCAGGCAATCGGGAATGGTAGGAGAAGAGTCTTTGTGCCGGGAGGAACTTTCTGTACTCGGGGATTAAAACTGCCGTCTTATACTGCTTTAATAGGATCCGATACAGAAGAAACAGTGTTGATCTTAGCAGACGAATCACCAAAAAAAGAACGCTTGCTAACGAATAAAGATTGTTTGAAAGGGAATCATCATATTGAGATCGCTCATATGACATTGGATTGGAATGTGGAACGACTTCCCAAAGAAGAACGCACCTCTGCTGGAGGAACGACTTCGAGCGGAATCACACTAGCACATGTTCAATTTGCACACATCAAAAAAGTGAAGATCATCAATCCAGGCTTACATGGAGTAGACATTACTTCCATTCGGTACAATTATTTTGGTGATGGCCGGCGTTCGATTTTGGGAAGTCGATTTGTCTGGGTGGATGAGGTGGAAGTGACGGGTTTTGGAGATGATGGGATTACGACTCACCATAGTGATGATTTGCTGATTACGAACAGCTATCTTCATCATCCAAGTGGGAGAGCTCATAAAATAGGCTTTTCCAATTCAAACGGCATTGAAGTAGATGACGGTTCTCAGCATGTGGTGCTGGCAAATAATCGAACGGCTTTTTGCTTTGGTGGTGTAGAAATCAAAGCTCATGAAACCAGTTCAGCAGCTTCCGATACACAAATTATCGGGCATTATTCGTATCACGACAATCGCTCGTATAATTTTCGCCATATCGGCCACCATCAAGGAGAAGATACCCAATCCCAATCTGCTTATGGAATCAGAGCTGCTTATTTAGTCTCGGATTCGCCGCAATACACTGATTTATATGTCAAATCAACTCCGAGAGCATTAGTCGTTTCAGCTTATCAAAGAGTAGCCATTCATTCTTTTTTTGCACAAGCAGGACAAGACGAACAAGATCCGATTGCGATTTCTATTCAGTACCGTGCGAATCAGGTGAAACTACGGAAAATTAAGTTGGAAGGATATACCCGAAGTAAAAAAGCGCTGAGAATCTCAGAAACCGCGCGCGAAGTCTCCATTGTTGAATAAAAAGAATCCCAGGTCAAAACAAAAAGCCATGCAGTTTATTGAACTGCATGGCTTTTCTGGCTAATTAGTTTTTAAACTTCAACTGCTTTTGCGCGAACAGTCATATAAGCATTCTTTTTCAATCCAGGAATCGTCATCATTACGACAAAGCTTGTTAGATACAAGACCGATAAGAATCCCATGACGATCAGTAAATTGTAATTGTCCATCAGAAAACCAATTACAAGTGAAGAGAAACCGCCGATTGCTCGACCTACGTTTAATACAGCATTGTTTGCGATAGAGTGGATTCGTGCAGGATACAATTGACTGACGACAGCTCCATAACCTGGGAACATCCCATTTACGAAGAACCCGACAAATGCTCCGCCAAACAATAATGTCAATTGGCTATTGGCGGAGACAAACAAGAAGACTGAGGCAGCTGCTACCAATAAAAACAGAGCGAAGATGATGCGTGGTCCGAATTTGTCCAGTAAACGTCCGAAAGTCAGCATCCCGGCACACATTCCGACAATCGTTACGACCATCCAAAGAGAAGAGCCAGTAACAGACAGTCCCATTTGTTTTTGCAGGATGGAAGGAAGCCAGTTCATCAGACCAAAGTAGCCCGCAATTTGAACGGTGGCCATAAACATTAAAGCAATAGTGGTTCGTGTTAATTCTTTTGTTTTAAACAATTCTTTTAAGGAAGGTTTTTCTTTTGTGATTTCTTCAGCAGAGGCCATCAGTTCAAACTCCCCATCCACCGAAGCGTGCAGCCAAATGACTAAGAGAATCGGGATTAATCCGAATAAGAATAAAGCTCTCCAACCAAGCAGCGGAATCATGGCTCCTGCTAATAAAGCAGCTGCAATGGATCCTATTTGACCAGCAACGCCGTTCCAAGAAGACATGACACCTAATTTTTCCGGAGGCGATACTTTAGCAATGATGCTCATTGCAATTCCGTATTCTCCACCAGCTCCAATTCCAGCAATAAAACGGAGGACACAAACCCAGAAGAACGAATCTGCGAAGAACAAGGCTGCTGTGGCGAGTGAAAAGATCAGGATCGACCATTTGAATAATTTAAGGTTTCCTTTGCGATCTGCTAACACACCGAACACTAGGCCGCCTAATAGCATACCGAGGTTCGTGATAGTAGAAATAAACCCTCCTTGGGCGCCTGTAATACCAAGATCTGTGATGATGGAAGATAAAGCGAATGACAAAAACATGACATTCAAATCGTCCATCCCAGATCCGGCTAAGGCCGCAAAGAGGGCTTTCTGTTTATTTTTGGGCATAGTTGTACTAGCCATAACGACATCTCTCCTTAAAATGGATGCTCTCTGACATCCTTTATTTTAGTTCTCACACAGTATAGCCATAATTTTTCATTCTGGCAAGTATAAAATTCGCTTGACAGTATAAAATTTTCCGTTGACAACCCCTGTTCAGTTCGCTAAGATTAGAACCAATGAAATACAAAAGATTTCCTTAATTGAGTCCTGTGAGGCTGAAAGGAAGTGCGGAAAAGTTATACTCTCTTTGCGCTCCTATGCCCATCTACAGGCTAGGAGTGCTTTTTTTGCTGGGAGACTTCCAGCTTCAGCTGGTTTAGTCGAACAGTACAAGATTGAGCGTAAGCGAGAGGTTGTTCATAAAATTTTATCTTTTTTGCAAAATTGCTAGGCCTCGCAGCTCTACTACAACAGCATATGAAGTGTCACATGTAGCTACTTTACTGGAAGAACAAACCGAAACCAAACCGACATGGAGGATAAACAAATGATGACCAAACCTATTATTGCTTTAGATGTGCCGTCTAAAGCAGAAGCAATGTCTTTTCTAGAGTCTTTCGAACAAGAATCCTTATTTTTAAAAGTTGGGATGGAATTGTATTACAGTGAAGGTCCAAGTTTGATACGTGACTTAAAGGATAAAGGCTATCAAATCTTTTTGGACCTAAAATTGCATGATATCCCCAATACTGTTTATCGAGCGATGAAAGTTTTGGCAACTTTAGAAGTGGATATGGTAAATGTACACGCAGCTGGTGGAAAAGAGATGATGGAAGCGGCCATGAGAGGGTTGGAAGAAGGAACCAAAAAAGGGAGTAATCGTCCATTACTGATTGCTGTAACTCAGCTGACTTCTACTACAGAAGAAGCAATGCAAAACGAACAACTGATTGGACATTCGTTAGAAGAAAGTGTCACTCAATATGCCAAATTGGCTTATCAAGCGGGATTGGATGGAGTAGTGTGTTCAGCACTAGAAGCTCGCATGATTCATGAAGCGACTGGTCAAGGATTTTTATGTGTGACTCCCGGCATTAGACCTGCAGGAGCTGACATTGGAGATCAAAAACGTGTAGCTACGCCTGAGTTAGCGTTAAAAGAAGGAGCTACTCATATTGTTGTGGGACGTCCGATTGCACAATCTGAAAACCCAGTAAAAGCTTATAAAAACATCACCAACCAATGGAATGGGGAGAAATAAGATGAATCAAGAGACTAAATTTGCAGATTTATTATTGGAATGTGAGGCAGTCAGTTTGAGTCCGAAAGCACCTTTTACTTGGGCGAGCGGTATCAAAAGTCCAATCTACTGCGATAATCGTATTACGATGAGTTACCCATCAGTGCGAAAAGAAATCGCTAAAGGGTTGGCCGACTTGATTCAACAATTTTATCCAGATGCGGAAGTGATTGCTGGAACGGCTACAGCTGGGATTCCTCATGCTGCTTGGGTGGCGGAAGAATTAGATTTGCCGATGATTTATGTCCGTGGTAAAGCTAAAGATCATGGCAAACAAAATCAAATCGAAGGACGCCTTCAAAGTGGACAAAAAGTGGTTTGTATTGAAGATTTGATTTCCACAGGCGGAAGTGTCATAGATGCTGGACTAGCCATCCAGAAAGCTGGAGGAGAAGTTTTAGGTTGCGCAGCAATATTCAGCTATCAACTTCCTGCAGCAAAAGAAAACTTCGGAAAAGCTGGATTTGAGATACACACACTTTCAAACTATACGACTTTAATCGAACAAGCTGTAGAAAAAGGCACTATTGACTCGGAAGAAAAGCAGTTGTTAGAAGAATGGCGTAAAAATCCTTCTCAATGGGGAAAATAAAATGATTGCAAAAAGCGGACCAAAATAATGGTCCGCTTTTTTAAACGTCCTGTTCCACGCTCTTTTTGTTATTAGTAAATACTATTTTGCTGTCGGTATTTTTGGATGACAAAACTGACGGCATAAAAAGCAAACCCAATCAGTATTTGTGTCCCTAACATCGTATAAAAAGGCTGAATGCTCTCTAACGAAAGTGTCGTGCTGTCTAGAACGATTTCTGTTCCCTTAACTTGCCAAATAGGGGTGGCAAAAGAAGCGACTTGTTGCATTAGGGGACTGACAAATGCACGCGGTACAAATATACCGCTGGCAAAGGCTAGCACCAAGCTGACTGTTGTTGATAAAAATGAAATGGCTCCTTTAGAATTGGCTATAGTGACACAGAAGTAGGCCATTGCTTGAATACCAAACATTGCAATAAAGCTATTGAGTGCTAACAGCAATCCTTTTTGAGAAAAAATAGTCTCTACCCCATAGAGGACGATTGCCCCGACCATCAAAAGTGACCAAAATACTATACTAAATGTAATACAACCCCATAAGATTTGTACCCACCGCTGACTTTCTGTTACCATTCCCATCCGGTCTCGCTTCATAATTTCAGGATTTCGCATAGCAAGTATGGCATACCCAAAAGTGGTGATGAACGTGGTAATCATAATATAAGAAATAAAATAAGCGTAGTTGGTACCAAACGCCAGCAGAGAAACGTTTGCATTGGTTTCAGAAGGGATAATCTCTACATTTGACTGGTCTGCTTGTTGATTTAGGTCGGCTAGAGCCGAAGTTAGTTGAGTGGAATCCGTAAAATCCGTTATTTGAGAAGAGAGCAATTGTAAATTCGTTAGATAGGTATTGATTAAAATATCTACAAAAGCTTCGTTTTCTAAGGATTGAGTGACGGTTTTCTCTAATGGAATGTCTTCTTTAGCAGAATCAATAATGGATTCTCCAAAACCTTCTGGGATGGTTAAAATATAATCTGCATTTTGATAGTAAAGAGTATCAGCGATATCTTCCGGTGTATTGCTAACCGGAACTACATTTAACTGTTTCTCCAAATAATTCAGCAAGCTTTGTGAGACTGGGTCATCGTCATCGTAATTGATAATTCCGATATCACTTTGTGCCACTTCAAATTGACTAGTATAGCTGTTACTGAACAGGGCATTTACAGGAATAACAATTGCCAATAGCAATAAGACATTCCAAATAATCGAAGTTGAATTGTCTTTTAACAGTTGATAGAAAAGTTTAAAGATTTTCATAATCAGTCCTCCTCAATGCCATTAAAGTAATCATCAAACAGACAATGGCATAAGCACTTAAAATCAACATATTCTCGTTGTATTGTTCATAAGTGGGATAGCTGTTTAAATAATAAATAGCATCATTGATGAGAGAGAATGGGTTGATTTTGGCTAGCCAGGGAGCTTTTTCCATAATGAAATATTTTAAGTCAATCACCATCAAACCAGATAAAGCACCAAGCACAAGCGGTACTGCAATTGAAATACCAATCAAAACTTTCGTGTTAGCCTTCAAGAGACTAGCTACTGCCGTACCAAGTAATAATCCAACCAATACACCTAGTGTCATCAATGCAACTAGACGAAAAGGATCATTACCTAGTGGAACGCCGTTTAGATTGTAAATAATCAATAAGAGATAGACAATAGCTAAACAAGAAACTGCGCCAGTGATAAACATGGCTCTAAAACGCTTGCTTTTAGGAACTGGGCTTGCTGTGACAAGCAAGGCAGCTGGAGAGTAATTGGCTTCATTGTCCGTCACCATACTAACCCCAATAGACATGAAGAAAATACAAATATAAGCTAGGCAAGCATAATAAAAAATACTCATCCCAGTAGTGCCATTATCTTTAGCTGAATCTGCTGTGAATGATTTCGACATATTAGAACTAGCTAGAGACTCATTAACAGCCATAATCGATTGCTGGGGATCATCACTTTGCGCAGCATTGGTGTATAGTGTATTAATTGTGCCATTGATAGAGGCCATAGTGTTCAAGGCGGTATAAATAATCGTGGAAGACATAGAATTTGCGGCATTAGGAGCTACTGTCAAAGCGATATCAAATTGTTGGTCCGTGTTATCCACATAAATAATATCCTCCACTGCACCATCCTCCAGTAGTTGCTGAGCTGTTTGAGAATCTGTTTCGTAATACATCATATAGTCATTTTCCGTTAGTTCATTGGCTACCAATTCATCCTGTTCTAAACTAGCTGGAGTAGCAATGGAAGAAAAAGAATCTTTTGCGCTGTCAATTTCTTCTTCGTTACCTTCAAAAACCATTGCTACGGGAACCGTTTCTAAAACAGTATCTGTCGCTATTAGTCCTTGGAAAGCAAAGAGATAAATGAGCCCAAAAACGAGAGGGAAAATGACACCGAATGCTACGCCGTCTTTGTTGCGAAAAAAAATTTTAACAGCATATTTTTGCAAATGACTAAACATTGTCCCGCAACTCCTTTCCTGTGATTTCCAGAAAGACATCATTCAATGTTGGACGTTGGACGGTTAAGTTCAATAGAGTGATATGCTCATCTTCAAATAATCCGATTAAAGTCATCAGATGACTAGCTCCTTTTTGGAAATGAACGGTCAAATCACCTTGGTGGTAATGGAATCCTGAGACTTCAGGCATTTGTTGAATCTTAAGTTGCGTTTCTTCCGGCAAATCAAAGACTTCTGCTTTGACAACTTCTCCATGCTGGGAAATAGCTTTGATTTCATCACTTGTTCCAGTAATAATTTCTTTGCCTTTGTCCATAATAGTCAAACGATCACAAATCAATTCTACTTCTTCCATATAATGTGTGGTGTAAATAATGGTTTTTCCTTCATCTCTCAATTGTTTGATTCCATCTAAAATACGATTTCGAGATTGCGGGTCCACTGCTACTGTCGGCTCGTCTAAAATAATCAGATCAGGTTTATGAGAAATACCACAAGCTAAATTCAACCGTCGCAAGAGCCCGCCCGATAATTTTTTAGGTCTGAAATTACGAAATTTTTCCAAGCCGACAAATTCAATGGCTTCATCTACGTATTGCTTCCGTTGTTTTTTATTTTGAATATACAATCCACAGAAGTAATCGATGTTTTCTTCTACAGTGAGTTCATCATATACTCCAATATTTTGCATCACCAGTCCAATTCTTTTTTTGATGTCATAATTGTTCGGATGCATTTTTTCTCCAAATATATCTACAGAACCTTTTTCGTATCGTAAAAGAGATAGCATACAATTGATAACAGTTGATTTACCACTTCCATTTGGACCTAATAGACCATAAATTTCACCTTCATTGACGGACATACTAAAATGGTCAAGTGCTACTAACTCTTTATACCGTTTTACCAAATCATGGACTTCGATTACCATCTTATTTCTCCTCCTTACTCTTTCTTTTATTATGTCAAATAGGTATGCGATTTTGAATGATAATTTGTCACTTCATCAGATGACATCTGTCACTAAAAACAACTAGTAAATATGGTAAACTGTTCTTATGAGGAGGGGAGAATATGAGATGGTTGGAACTAGGAATACGTGCTGTTTTATTAGGAATGATATTTTTGCTTCAAATGATTATCGAACCAAATTCATTTCCAATTATGGAACTATGTATAGTAGTTATTTATGGTGCATTGTACTTATTGACAGAGAACTTAGATGTGCCTAGACGTTATCTCATTTATTTTAGTGTATTCTTTCTCACCAGCATTTTCCTGCCTGAACTGTACTTATTTTGGCCTCTTATTTTTTATGAATATTCTCTTAAATCCTACAAAAACTACAGTTTGTTTCTATTGCCACTTTTGTTGGGATTAGGGATAGGGCAATCCATTTATATAAGTTTTTTTATTACAAGTCTGTGTTGGATAGCTTCGATTATCCACACGGTTATTGATAACAGTCAAACATTTGAAAAAGCCTCATTTGAAGAAATAGATACATTACGTTTCTTAAATCAGCGTATTAAAAACGAACAAGATAGCCTATTGCATTTGCAAGATGAGAAAGTAAATTCATCTCGTTTAGAAGAACGGAGAAGAATTGTAGAAGAAATCCATGACCTTCTAGGGCATCAGTTGAGCAGTGCCATTATTCAAATTGGTGCTCTAGAATATGTAGCTACTGAACCAGAAATGAAGTCTTCTCTCACTCAAGTAAAAGAAGTGTTGAGCACGAGCATGAGTAATGTGCGGACGGTTATCCACACAGAACGACAAACAACGGTGAATTTGGAAGAAGAATTACGGATACTTGTGCACCAATTTTCTAAATGCCCTATCAGCTTCCGCTACAAAAATTATGCACTGATTGATAACCAAACCGCTCATTCAGTCGTTAACATAGTGAAAGAAGCTTTAACAAATATCAATAAACATTCAACAGCCACCTCTGTTCAAGTCCGATTTACAGAAGTAAGTCATCAATGGACATTATTGATAGCGGATAATGGAACAGTGTCAGAATATCAAATGAAGCATCCCAAAGGTATTGGATTGTTGAATATAGAAGAACGGGTAAGCCAAATGAATGGCCATATCCATATCAATTATGAAAATGGATTTCGTATCTTTGTTGTTATTCCGAAAAAGGGGGAAGCAGGATGAATATTCTATTAATAGATGATGACGCTTTGGTAATCAATGGTCTTCGAACAATCATCGAGATGGGAACCAAACACTTTCCAAACCCGTATCAAATTTGCAACACAGGGAAAAATGGAAATGAGGCCATCAGCCTTTATCAACAATATCAACCGGATATTGTCTTGATTGATATTCGTATGCCGGAATTAGATGGCATTACTGCGGGAAAACAAATTGTTCAACTGGACCCGAATGCGAAATTGATTTATCTGACAACTTTTTTAGAAGATGAATACATTATAGATGCGCTGAAGTTAGGTGCTAAAGGCTATTTGATGAAAACAGATTACGACAGTATTATTCCAGCAATTGAAGCAGTAGCGTCTGGACAGCGAGTATTTGGAGATGAAATTATTGTCAAAATTCCTGGATACTTTTTTAAAGAGCAGAAAAAAGGTTCCTCTTTTCCTCTTTTGACTGAAAAAGAAGGAGAGCTAGTGTATTGGGTATCACAAGGACTGAACAATAAAGAAATTGCTGAAAAAATGCACTTTAGTGAAGGGACGATTCGTAATTACCTATCCATTATTTTAGAGAAACTCCATTTACGAGATCGAACTCAATTAGCGATTTATTATTACAAGAATTCAGAGCAATTTTAGAGAGAGTGTTTTCTCAGATATCCCATCAAAGTCTGCTTTACAATCTTTTGAAATATTGTTAGAATAGTCTTTGTTGCGATAAGCGGTCGTGGCGGAATGGTAGACGCGCCAGCTTGAGGGGCTGGTATCCAATATGGATGTGGAAGTTCAACTCTTCTCGGCCGCATAAATTGAATGAAAAGTATAGCATTAACGTTTACAGCTGATTTCCTTACTCTTTTGAGGGTGAGGGAAATGGCTGTATTTTTGCGAGTGGGCTAGCGTGATAGATTATGTGCCTCACTATTTAAGTGGAATTATAAGCTACAAATAACCTTCTTTAATTTAAAAATACGTACCTAAAAAAAGCAGCTCTGAAAGCTAAAATATTTAAAAATAAACACCTAACAGTTAATTACTAATGCTCTGATATTACAATTCTTTAATGTTATAATTTAGTAACAAGGGCATTGAAAAAGAATATTTTTTGAGGAGAGTATTGTATGACCGATAGCGTTAGACTAATAAAAGTTATTTATTTCGATGAAGACTCAGCTTTGGAATATTTAGATATTATTAACAATGGTAGATATTTTTTTAACGATGAAATAGTAAAAAATGCAGGAAATTCATTTGACAATAACACGCAATTGTTGGCTGAGGGTAAAGTTAAATTTAAAGACTTTTTGTTTGGAATGATGAGTTTTGGTGCGAGTGCTTCAAACTCAACAGAAGCTGCATTTTCAAAAAACAACAATAAAATGCTTAAAACAACCTTGTCAAATACTATACTAACAGACTTTGTTGCTAAAAAAGATAACGCCGAGATACACGAATTTACTGATTATAATCTTACTTTAGAGAAAAATTCTTTTGCATATTTAAAAACGTTTACACCTTATTTAAAAATGATGAAAGACAATACAGATGATATGGAAGATTTCGATATAAAACTTTTAGATGAAACACTAAATGATGCTAAAGGTTACTACGAGATATTAGCAAGTAAAGATGTAGATAAAGTTGTCTTAAGATTTAATAATAATACGTTTAAGAACAATTACAGCATAGGTGACTTACAAACAATGAATATAACGTGCTATGCAATTCGAGTAGGAGAAATAGATAAAAAAAATTTGGTTGTTGAGAACTTTTTTGTGGATATGGCTAATGAAGAAGATACTAATACAACTGCAGTTACTTCAGTTTCAGATGATTATGAAACAGTTAAAGGTCAATTACAAGAGCAAGAACAAGAGCAAGAGCAAAAACAAGAACAAGAACAAGAAATACTGCCCTTATTTGATGTTGTATTAGCAGGAGTATTGGCAGGTGTTGAATCTGAATAAAGTAACTGTTTTCATAGGACCCAAAAGTCATTTTGAATTACAAGTAACTGAAAGATTAGAAGATTATAGTACGCTAAGCGAGATAGTAGAAGTGCTTATAGCTATATCTAATACCACATGGCACAAAGTTGAAGGACAAGAAACTCCAAAACAAAAACAACCTACCTATAAGAATTTAGTTTGTTTTTCAGATGAATTCAACGGAATAAGCGAAAATTTACTCTTAAGTTTCTTTTCGAGAATTAGTAAGTTAAATATTGAAAATGTTTACATGCAAAATCCACCACAAAAAATTTATGAACAAGCTAAAGAATTAAAGATAAACTTTAAAAAAATTGAATATAAATATAATCAGTTAACTGAAGAAAATCTGATAGACATTAATGATAAGTTTGAATTGAATATAATTGGACAACGTGAAGCAAAAAAGGAAATATTAATTAGTTTGGTACCTTTGTTAAATGCTGGAAAAAGTAAACCAGTCGTGATTATGTTATACGGGCCAACTGGTGTGGGTAAAACTGAAACAGCTAAATTTATTGGGGAAATACTTGGTGGGAAATTTTTTAGACAACAACTATCTATGTTTCAAAATCAGCGAGCTCATAATTTTCTCTTTGGAGGCGAACAAGGAACCGACTCATTATCTTATGAATTAGTGAATAGAGAGTCTAACGTTATATTATTGGATGAATTTGATAAGGTCGATCCTTCATTGTATAGTGCATTTTATGAAGTATTTGATGAAGGTATATTTAAAGATGTATTATATAAAGTGAATTTGAAAAATAGCATAATCATATGTACTTCAAATTTTAGAAATTTAAATGATTTCAAAAAAACATTAGGTGCGTCTATATACTCTAGATTTGATAATTTTATAGAGTATAAACCTCTTAGCATAGAAGATAAAATGAAAATTATAAATTTGAAAATTGACGAATTATTAAACTCTCAAAAAGAAGAAGATAAAAAAAAGATTAGAAGAGATATTATATTTAAAATTATGATTGGAAGATTAGACAAGTTGGATAACGTTAGAGAAATTAATAAAGACATTGAGAAATTAATCTCATTACAATTACTGGATGCAATATTGAAGAAATAAGTTAATTGATTTTAGAACTTTATCAACTGCATATTAAAAGTGGTATTGCGTGACATGAAACGTAAATATGCTATATATAAGATAAAAAAATATTGACTCTTTAAGGTGCGTGTTTTACTGTAGGTTTGTGTGTGCTTTTTATTTTAGAAGATTATATATAATTTGAAATTAGCTTTAAACGTTGGTAAATTAACATTTATACATGAAAATGCGGAATTTGAGCAGACGCGCCAGCTTGAGGGGCTGGTATCCAATATGGATGTAAAAGTTCAACTCTTCTCGGCCGCATAAATGAATTAAACTATTTAAGGCTTTTGTACAGTGTAATGCTGTTCAAAAGCCTTTTTTTACCAATTATAATATTCTTATTTCATACATAATCACAGATATTTAATTTATATAAAACGTTTTTTTATTGTTATAACCATGTTTGCAATCCTTTTTTTGTATAAAACACGAACATCTTATGCATATCATTTTATAAAAATCTAAATTAATGGTATGGTGCACTCTGTAACAAATAAAGATTATTGGAGGCAATTGGATTGAAAATTATTGTAGTAGGTACATCTCACGCTGGTTATGAAGCAACTCAAACGTTGTTGAAAGAACACAATGATGCTGAATTACATATTTATGAGCGTGGAGCAACAGCATCATTTTTATCTTGCGGAATTCAAAGTTACCTAGAAGGTATTGCTGAATCTCTAGATAGTTTACACTATGCTACGGAGGAAACTCTTAAAGAGCAAAACGTGACTGTTCATATGAACAGTGATGTTGTAGGTATCAATCCGGAAACGAAAACCATTACTGTGAAAACAACTGATGGAGAAACAGAAGAAAGTTATGATAAATTAATTCTTTCTCCAGGAGCAATGCCAGTGAAAATTCCAATTCCTGGTGCTGACCTAGATAACATTTTTTATGTACGCGGTCGTAACTGGGCTGAAAAAGTTAAAAACCGTATGAGCCAATCGAAAAAAGCAGTCGTTGTAGGCGGAGGTTACATTGGTATCGAAGTAGCCGAAGCATTTGCTAAAGCGGGCATTGAGACAACTGTCATCGATTCTTTAGACCGAGTATTGAACACTTACTTGGATCAAGAATTCGTTGATGTGCTAAATGAGAATATGCAAGAAAATGGATTGACTGTTCGCACTAGCGAAATGGTTAAAGAAGTCGTGGGTGAAAATGGAACAGTCACTAAAGTTGTGACAGATAAAGGGGAATATGAAGCAGATACAGTTATCATGGCTGTTGGAGTTCGTCCGAATACGAAATGGTTGCAAGGCATCGTTGAATTGAATCAAGATGGAACTGTAGTGGTTGATGAGTACTTGGAAACTTCTGCAAAAGACATCTTCGCAATGGGAGATGCTACTAAGATCCCATTTGCTCCTAATCATGGATCTAAATTGATTGCTTTAGCTTCAAATGCTCGTCGCCAAGGAGTGATTGCAGCTAAAAATATTTTAGAGAAAAAAGTTAAAATGCCTGAAGTATCTGGAACATCAGGATTAACTTTATTTGATTACAAATTAGCTTCTACAGGTGTGAAAGACATTGATCAAGATTCGATCGAAGCTGAAGTAGCAAGTACTTTTGTAGTAGAAAACATTCGTCCTACTTTTATTGATGACGAGAAAGTGATGATGAAAATCCATTTTGAAAAAGAAAGCCACCGCATCGTTGGGGCTCAATTGATGTCAACTTATGACGTGACAGCTTCAATCAACGCGGTTTCTGTAGCTGTTTCATCAGGATGGACATTAGAACAATTGGCATTTGCTGATTTCTTTTTCCAACCTGGATTCAACCGTCCATGGAACTATTTGAATGTTCTCGCTCAAAAAGCTTTGGATGGTAACTTTGATGGGGAAAAGCTGTAAAAAAAAGCTATAAAATAAGATAACTCCCTCAAAAAATTAAGTAAAAAAGAAAAAAGTATCACGCTGCTGTTGATAGGTAGCGTGATACTTTTTTGTATCTAGAATTGTTCCATTTCAAAAGACAGCTCGCTCATTTAAATAACCTTTAAGATGGATGGCATTTTTCCATAAATAAACAGTATACAAAACCGCAATGATTGTAGTAACGACAACTACTTCTATTCGAGTTGAACCTACATTAGAAATACTCGCCAAAAAATTGTAAAGAATGTGCGCTAGAATGCAGACTTTTAAATTGCGCGAAGAAATCATGACTACCATAAACAAAAAGCCGACTACAAAGGCGTTCATAATTTGAAGAGATGTTTCGTAGCCTGTCATCTGGGTAGCAACAAGACTGATGATATGACCGAAAGCAAAAGTTGAACTAATGAAGAGAACAACCGTTAAATGTTTCCACTTACGGCTTAAAGCATTGAACATTAATCCACGGAAAATGACTTCTTCCATAAAGCTTACTGCTGTATAAAAACCTAAGAGCGCTAGAACATCAAGTAAAGGCAGTGATGTTTGAAAACCATAAAAAAGTGAAATACCAGAGATGAAAAAAAGTGGCAAATAGTAAAGCATTATTTTGTTGGATTCAGTGGCTGGAGTTGTCAAACCTATTTCGGTGCTTAAACCGGTTCTATAAAGATAAAGGAAACATAGCGATGCTAACAATAACTGTGGAACTGCTTCAATTAAATAAACTTCTCGATCTGTTTGAGCATAATTTCCGATAAAGGTAGCCAAAAGAAGATAAAGGATGAGCCAAAATAAGGTGGGAAACATAGGTTGTCTGTGATGAAATTCCATAAGACTGATCCTCCTTTTAAAGAACCAAAGAATAAAAAAAGATTGTGTGTAGGTGAGCAATAAAGAGTGAATCTTATTTCATTGAACTAATTATACTCTTTCAACGATGTGAAGTATATTATTTCGATTGTACTGGGGATCTATAAGAACGCTTCTTGCAAATAGAAGATGAGACGGTAACTGTGCAATTATTTTTTTGAGTATCGTAATAAATAAGCTTGAAGGGTAAAAACATAGACAAGAACAATAAAAAAAGCAGAAAAATTCACAAACAAATATTTGTTCGGACAATATAGAATATTTTCTTTACATGTACGTATAAGTGAGATATAATTCTTTTTGAAAGCGCTATTATAATAAACAGAAGGAGGTAAATTCTGAACCACTCCCCGTCAAGTAGACAGGTTAAAAAACAAAATAATTGTTTACCCTACCACATTGAATAAGATGCTCAACGTGGTATTTTTTTATGAGGCTAAAGAACGGTACTCCGAAGGAGTTAAAC
>NZ_JBGQQW010000037.1:0-30728 GCF_045528485.1 Desemzia sp. FAM 23990 | reverse complement strand
AATCAGCTAAATAAGCAAAATTTTCTGGAAATAGTCATCCTTTGCGTAAGCATTCGATTTTTTTTACTTTTTTCAAGAAAATAATAATTCAGAATATTCTGACTATATTTATGCAACACTAGTGACATTTAATAATTAAAAAGTTTTGTTTGAGTTTTAGGACCGCAATTGCCGTCATTTTTCAGATTGTGATCTTTTTGGAATTGTTTGATGGCGGCAGTTGTTTTAGGACCGTATTTTTTATCTAAGGAGCCCACATTGGTATATCCTTTGCAATAAAGCATTGCTTGGACGGCGTAAACGTCCCAACCTTCGTCATTCGGTAAAAGAGCACGAGCCGTTTGTGATATTTCACCGCTCCAGATACCGCTTGGGTATAAACCGACAGCCCGTTGAAACAATTGAAGAATCGCTTTTTTAGTATCAGGCCCGGCTGAACCGTCAGGCGAAGTGCCGACAGTCCGTTGGATTTGTTGGATAATCTGCGTTTTATTCAATGTCAGTTGTTGTTGGGTGATTTTTAATTCCTGACCTAAATAAATCACCTCAGAAGGGAGCTGGTTGACAGTCTTTAACCAACTGATTGTAGTAGCATATTTTTTTGCTATTCCCCAAAGCGAATCGCCTCTTTTGACAATATGGGTGAGATAATCAACAATATGTTCTTCTTTAGGCTTTGTCTTTTTTTCAACGTCAGCGGCAAACTGAGTTAAAGAGATTCCGAAACCAGCTAAATAATTGTCTGGATCTGTATGAGTGGTTCCGCCTAAATGTTGGGTTACCCAATGGTGAGTTTTAATCCCTTTATCTTTAAGTGTTTTTCCCGTATTCAATGTTACAGGGATAGAAGCTTGCGCAGCCAGTGTTCTCAATAGCCAGATATATGCAGCGTAATCTTTTTTAAATTGTTCTTTGTCCGTTGTGCGGGCTAGTTCAACTTGAGCGTAAGCATAAGGATTGGCATTTGCACCAGCACCGTATTGCATAAGATTTGTCTGAGCCAGTTGGACGATCTTTCCTCCAGCTCCAACCCAATGACTTGTATAGGCTCCGCCTTCCCTAGCATTACGTGACATATATTGGATTTCATTTTTTAAAGCGTCTGGCCCTGTGTTTTTTGGGTTTCCTGATTCGTGGGCGATAATAAAGCGAATGTCTTTTAACGGTTTTTGTTTGAGATTAAGAAGTTGCTTTTCTATGGGATATGTCATAATTTCCTCCTGTTCATATAAGCAATAAAGTAAATCAGCTTAGAGCAGCTTTTTAAAGACAAAAGACCAGACCAATATTGATTGGTCCAGCCTGTTGTAGGGACGAGTTTATTCAGGACTTATTATTTCTTTAACAAATGGTCATTATTCAGTTTCAAAAATATCTGTTAAGATACGTTCGACATAACGAGCAGAAAGTCTTCCCGCGTAAGGATTAACCCCATCTATATCAAACATATTCAAATGAATGATTTTATCCATAGCTTGTTGAGCAGTTTCTGGGGATAGATCGAGAATAGGGTCTTTCACACTCATTGTTTTAGTTTTACCAGCACTGGTGCTGAATTTTAGCTCTAATGTTTTTGTCATTGTTTATTCCTCCTTTTAATGAGTTGAGTTGGTTTAGCGAGTATATTTATACTCTTCTACAATTACTGTATGTCCTAGCGGTAATTCAGACAAAGATTCGATAGCATCTGTAAATTCAGCTACTTGAGATTCATTTACATCTGCAATAATATTTGGGTAGCTTCGACGAATAAAATCCTCGTTCTCAATATCTTCAAAATAGACTTCGATAGCTCCTTTGCTCCATTCTTTTTGCATGTGGTCTTCCTCCTTTAATTAGTGTTGTAAGGTTGTCATGACTGCTTACATTTTTAATAACGCAAAAGTAAAAAGATGTGTTACTACCTATTCTTTCCAAGATAAAAAAATAAAAAGGGCGTCCTCCACACTGAACAGAGATGCAACTTGTATTGGTGTTGTAAGTCATCTTCTTTGAACAGACTAAAGGTTTTTGATATGATTATTTTGAAAATAGGACAACTGTTTTATGATCAAACAATCAATTAGTTTCTAAAATAAATTGGAGCGTGAGAAGCATGCAAAGAAAAATAGAAGGAACCTATCAAAGCTCAAAAGAAGTATTAGCAGCAGTAGAAAGATTGTTGAATGAAGGATACAAGGGAGAGGAAATTGTTGTTATTACAGATAACAACTCTAATCATCAAAAAGAATTAGATGATATGTCATTAATTGAAGTTGATGCAGTTGATCCGAACGAAGGATTGTCTTTCTGGGATAAAGCTAAAGAGATGTTGAGCTTTGGCAATTATGATGTAGATGAGTCTCATAGTCCACTGACTGAATATGGTGTTGAGGATGCAGAAGCTCAAAGGCATAATGAAGCATTGAGAAATGGCGAGATTCTAATATTGGTCAATAAAGAAGTGCCAAAAAATATCAAAGATGTTGCTGAAGATAATGGATCTAGTGACATCAAAAAAGTCTCCAATCACCAGGATGAGTCAGTAGAAAACACTAGAGAAGAAATGAAAGAAGAATATGAGCCTGCTCCTGGCGACAAGGAGACTTTTGATCCCAGCAAAGCTCAATCTTCTCGAGAAGATAAACACTTTGACGATGCATTAAAAGATAATAAAGGCGAGGAGTCGGATATTATGAATAACAATGAAAATAATAATCGTTTGGATGATGAACAAGCACCGCAATTAACAGGCGATGAAACAAGCGTTACTTTAGATGAAGGAACGCATGAATATCCTGATAAAGTAAATACCGGCTATACTGAAGGATCTACTGAAAAACCCGCACTATCACCTTTAAATGCAGAAGAAAAAGAAGAAAAATCACCTTCAGAAAACACAGAACAACCAGAAAGTGATGCTTATTACAACGATGAGTACCAAGATGCTGGCGGCAAAACGATCGAAGATGACGAAAGAAAGAACTAAAAGAATCGTTTAAAAATATATACAGTTAACTATATAAAGCAAACGGGAAGCTAGAACCAAAATGTTCTAGCTTCTTTTTTTTATCTTATGGAGAGATTCTGTACCTTATTTTGGTTCTTCATCTTCTAATGTTGGTAAAGAAATTTCCTCCGACCTATGGGGCTGCTGATGGAAAATCATGTGAACACCTTGGTGCTGACTCCTAAAAGGTAGAGATTTTATTATGCAGCTTATTGGCTGATTTAAGTTTGTTATTTAACCGAATCAAGCCGGCTAATTTTGTTCTTAATGTTTAAACGGAATTTTTCATCAAGGAAGTATTAGCCTTGATGTTTAAAGCGCGTTTTTCATCAAGGCAGTATTAGCCTTGATGTTCAAAGCGTATTTTTCATCAAGGAAGTATTAGCCTTGATGTTTAAAGCGTATTTTTCATCAAGGCAGTTTTATCCTTGATGTTCAAAGTGCGTTTTTCATCAAGGAATTTATAGCCTTGATGTTCAAAGTGCGTTTTTCATCAAGGAAGTATTAGCCTTGATGTTCAAAGTGCGTTTTTCATCAAGGAAGTATTAGCCTTGATGTTCAAAGTGCGTTTTTCATCAAGGAAGTATTAGCCTTGATGTTCAAAGCGAATTTTTCATCAAGGAAGTATTAGCCTGATGTTCAAAGTGCGTTTTTCATCAAGGAAGTATTAGCCTTGATGTTCAAAGCGTGTTATTCATCAAGGAAGTATTAGCCTTGATGTTCAAAGCGTGTTTTTCATCAAGGAAGTATTAGCCTTGATGTTCAAAGCGTGTTTTTCATCAAGGAAGTATTAGCCTTGATGTTCAAAGCGTATTTTTCATCAAGGAAGTATTAGCCTTGATGTTCAAAGCGAATTTTTCATCAAGGCAGTTTTATCCTTGATGTTCAAAGTGTGTTTTTCATCAAGGAAGTATTAGCCTTGATGTTTAAACCGTGGCTCAAGACTTGCATCTTTCTTCATGGCTATGCAACCCGATATTCCTCCAGAAATTTCTAGAAAATGAGTTTCTAATCGGTTTAGAGTTGAAAAAATGTATTTTCTACTTACCAACATCAAATAGTGTAGAATCCTTATTTTCGAGCGTCTTTTTTGTATCTAACCCTTCTTTTTGATATCTTTATGGTGAATAGTTATAAAAATGCATCCATTAAAAAGAAACATCCATTAAAGTTAGAGAGGTTGGAAATGAATATGTCAAATGATGAGCTAAGATCTCAAGAGCCAAAAAAAGATTATCTGATGAGTGACGCTACGGCAGATGTTCCACAAGAAATTGAAGTCGAGGACCCAAACTATAAACCCGCAGAAAAGTTAAAGGGGAAAAATACGATTGTAACGGGTGGCGACAGCGGTATTGGCCAAGCCACAGCGATTGCATTTGCAAAAGAAGGCGCAAATGTGGCGATCGTTTATTACGAAAACGATGAGGATGCTGACAAAACCAAAAATCGTTTGGAAGAAATTGGGGTACAGGCGTTAGCCTTTAAAGGTGATGTAGGAAATGAAGAATTCGCAAAAGATGTTGTAAAACAAGTAGCAGATGCTTGGGGGCAAATAGATGTTCATGTCAATCACGCAGGTGAACAGCATGTTCAAGAAAAACTGCAAGATGTAACAGCTGAACAAATTGATCGGACATTCCGTACCAATGTATACAGCATGTATTATTTTGTAAAAGCTGTTTATCCTCATATGCCAAAAGGAGGATCCATTATCAACACCGCTTCTATTACAGCTTATCAAGGAAATCCTCTTTTCCTTGATTACTCAGCTACAAATGGGGCAATAGTCAGTTTTACCAGATCACTATCACAACATCCTGAAATCCTAGAGAAAGAAATTCGAGTAAATGGAGTAGCTCCAGGTCCAATTATGACACCAATGATTCCTGCTACATTTGATGAAGAAAAATTAAAAACTTGGGGTAAAAGTGGTCCTTTCGGCAGACCAGGCAAAGCCTATGAATTAGCAGGAGCTTATGTATACTTAGCTTGTTCCGATTCAAGTTATGTATCCGGACAAGTGTTGCATGTAGATGGGGGAGAATTTACCACCAGCTAATTAAAGGAACGCAAGGAGGATGGTTATGGGAAAAAGAATAGAAGGTTCATACACTTCAATAGAAGAAACCATACAAGCAGTGCGGCGGTTATTGAACGAAAGTTACTATTTATCGGGAGATATTACTATCATCACCAATCAGAGAAATCGGGAAAATTTAGAAGAGCTGACTTCGGTACAAGTAGATAAAGTAGCGACGGTAGAAGACAAATCAACATGGAATCGATTCAAAAGTATGTTCTCTGCTTCAAATGAGGAAGCCACTTTAGAACAATATGGAATTGAAATGCATGATGCAGTTAAATTTGAAGAGGACTTAACAAGTGGAAACTACATTATTATTGTTGAAGAAGATAAAGCTTTGAACGATAGTCTAAACAATCCGGTAACGAGCATAGATGATGCGATTGTTGAAGCAAGAGATGAGAGTTCTTCTCATGACCAGACCTCAGAAGTCAAAGAAGCTAAAAAAATCAGACCTGAACAAGAAACAATCTTAGGAAATGAAGAAGATCCTTTATTAGATGGTTCAGTAGACAGAGGTCCAATATATGGAATAGTGGAGGATGATCCTAATAAAGAGACGCTAAACGATAATTAAAACTGAGTGTTTTTATTTAGCTTGTTGGGCAGTTACTGCCCAACAAGCTTTTTATATATCATAAAATAATAAATATTATAATAAAACTATGTTTTGTATTGTGATATCCTGAAATTTCTTCTATAATGAAATAGAAAACGTTTTACAAATTGAAGGGAGAATGAATAATGAAAGTAGATTTAACTGCCAAACCTTATCATTTAGATGCTGAATCTATCGACTGGGTTGAAAACACTATTTCAAATATGACGGACGAGGAAAAAATTGGGCAGTTATTTATCAATATGGGTTCAAGCCGTACAGAAGAATATTTAACAGGTATAGTAAACGATTATCATATTGCAGGTGTTCGTTATAATCCAGGCACAGCAGAAGAAGTATACGAACAAAACCGTATTTTGCAAGAAAACAGTAAAATTCCCTTGTTGATTGCAGCAAACACTGAAGCAGGTGGAAATGGTGCTTGTACTGATGGAACATACATTGGTCATGAAGTGAAAATCGCTGCTACAAACGACCCTAAATATGCCTATGAAATGGGACGTGTTTCAGGAGTTGAAGCAGCATCTATCGGATGTAACTGGAGTTTTGCTCCAATCGTTGACCTTTTACGCAACTGGCGTAACCCAATCATCTCAACTCGTACTTGGGTGCAGATGTGGATCAAACGATTGATTTGTCTTTAGAGTATATGAGAGGAATTCAAGAAAGTGGGATTGCACCAGCTGCAAAACATTTCCCCGGGGATGGAATAGATGAACGTGACCAACATTTATCATTTGCACCTAACCACTACTCTGTAGAAGAATGGGACAATACTTTTGGTAAAGTTTACGGCTCATTATTTGATGCTGGTTTACCATCTATCATGGCTGGTCACATTTCATTACCTGCTTATGTTCGTCATTTCAATCCAGAAGCTACTGTACAAGAAGCAAATCTTCCTGCTACTTTAAGCAAATACATTTTGACTGATTTATTAAGAGACAAAATGGACTTTAATGGATTAGTTGTTACTGATGCAAGTCACATGGTTGCTTTAACAGGTGCTATGAAACGGAAAGATATGCTTCCAGCTTCTATTGCTGCTGGTTCTGACTTGTTCTTATTCTTCAATGATCCAGATGAAGACTTCCAATGGATGATGGATGGATACAAAAATGGTGTGATCACTGAAGATCGTTTACAAGAAGCGTTGACTCGTATTTTAGGAACAAAAGCTGCTCTAGGTTTGCACAAAAAAGCCAAAACAGCATTGCTTCCTACTAAAGAAGAAGCAATGGCAAAAATCGGTCTTCCAGAAAATAAAAAAATCGCTGAAGAAGTTGCTGACCAAGCCATTACATTGGTTAAAAACAACGAAAACATCTTCCCGGTTTCTCCAAACTCGCACAAACGTGTGTTGTTGGTAGACGTTAAAGGGACTCAAGGTGGGTTTGGTGCTATGATCGGTGATTCTGGTAAGCCATCTGATAAAATGAAAGAAATGCTTGAAGCGGAAGGATTCGAAGTAACGATTTGAGAATCTGCTGAAGAAAAAATTATGAAGATGCCTGAAGAAGAGAGAAAAGCAGCGTTAGCAAATGTATACGCACAAAAACGTCCGATTTCTGAATTAACAGAAAATTATGACTTGATCATTAATTTAGCTGTTGTTAATCCAAATACTGACCAACGTATTCAATGGCCAGCATCAAAAGGTACTCCAGACATTCCATTTTATATACGTGAAGTACCAACAATCTTTGTTTCATTGCAATCTCCGTTCCATTTGGCTGATGTGCCTCAAGTACAAACATACATCAATGCTTATGACAGTAAGGAATTTACAATGAAAGCTTTAGTCGACAAAATGTTAGGTCGTTCTGAATTCAAAGGCGTATCTCCAGTAGACGCATTCTGTGGATTCGAAGACACAAAATATTAGAGAGCAACCAACTGCTCATCCAAGAAAATACTTTCCTGGATGAGCAGTTTCTTTTAGATAAAAGGACTTTTTTTAGAATGAAAATCATTGATTCGAACGTTTGTTTGAGGTACGCTATTATAAGAGAAATAAATAAGAGCTAGGAGGTGGGGGCTTTGGTATTGATACCAAATGAGCAACCATCAAATTCAAATAAATCTGTCCCTAAAATTACTAAAATAGAAACACAAAAACGTAAAGGCAGATACAACATTTATTTAGATGAAGAATATGCATTCCCAGTAGACGAAGCAGTATTAGTCAAACATGTTCTGTTTAAAGGAATGGAAGTCACGAAAGAGTTCCAACAACAACTGGAACAGGAAGATAATTTCAGTAAGGCATTTTCTCGTGCAGTGAACTATTTGAGTTATTCATTGCGGTCAGAAAAAGAAGTACGAGATGACCTAGTCAAACATGAATTTAGTTTAGAAACAGCTATAAACGTGATTGAAAAATTGAAAGAAATGAAGTACATTGATGATCTCACTTATGCGGAAAGCTACACAAGAACGGCGGCTAATCTAAATGGAAAAGGTCCATACAATATCCGTCAAGAATTGAAAAAGCGAGGTATAAAAGAAACGGTCATTGAGCAAGCTCTGCTGGAATACCCTATGGATCAAAGAGTTGAAAACGGGATAGCAGCTGCTAAAAAAGTCCTTAAACGGACAAAGCGAAGTTCTTCTAAAGAGACAACTAACAAAGTCAGACAAGGTCTGATGCAAAAAGGGTTTAACAATGATGAAATAACCGAAATATTAAATCAAGTGGATACTGAAAAAGATGAAGACGATGAATACGAAGCGCTGAAAAAACAAGGTGAGAAAATTTGGCGAAAACAATCTAAACTTGAAGGAAGTAAAAAAATTCAAAAGGTCAAAGCTAGTCTTTACCAAAAGGGTTTCAATGGTGATTTGATCAATCAATTTATAGAAGAAAAGGAATTAGAAGACGAATGAATAAGTTAGCAGTTAACAACCATGAAGCAAGAGTGATTGATGGGATAAAAATGTGGTCAGAAGAGAAAATCGAGCGATTCCGAGCAACTTTACTGAGTTGGTATGATATTGAAAAGCGAGATCTGCCATGGAGAAAAAATAATGATCCATACCGTATTTGGGTATCTGAAATTATGCTGCAGCAAACGCGGGTCGATACTGTCATCCCCTATTATTTAAATTTCATGCGTACTTTTCCTTCGATTGAAGCTTTAGCCAACGCAGAAGAAGATACTCTATTGAAAGCATGGGAAGGATTGGGATATTATTCGCGTGTTCGAAACATGCAGAAAGCGGCTATTCAGATTATGGAAGACTATGATGGGAAAATGCCAAATGACCCTAAAGAAATTATCAAATTAAAAGGGATTGGTCCCTATACAACTGGAGCCATATCCAGTATGGCTTTCGGACTGCCAGAGCCCGCTGTGGATGGGAATATCATGCGGATCTTGAGTCGTTTATTTGAAATTGATGCAGATATTGCTGTTCCCGCCAATCGAAAAATATTTGAAGATATCTTAAGAGAAATCATCGACCCTTATAAACCAGGCGACTTCAACCAAGCATTAATGGATCTGGGGGCCACTATTTGTACGCCTAAGAATTACCATCCAGAAAATAGTCCGGTGAAAGAGTTTAATCAATCCTATATCAATAGAACATGGGAGAAATATCCAGTTAAGAGTAAAAAGAAAAAAGCTAAACCGCTTTATTATGCAGGAATGATCATTCAAAATGCTAAAGGAGAATTTCTGTTGGAAAAACGCCCTGCAAATGGTTTATTGGCTAATATGTGGACTTTTCCATTGATTGAAGAAAAAAGCTTAAGCGACTTTTTTGTGCGTGGTAAGCTGGTCAAACTAGAGGATGCTGAAAAAGTAAAACAGCATACGTTAGATGTAACACAAGAGCTAGCAGAGAAATATAGGTTGGAACCTGTACTGATAAAAGAACCATTTGCAGGAGAGGTCCATATCTTCAGCCATCTTAAATGGTATATGGCGTTGTATTATGGGCAGCAAATAAATACCATACCGGACAATTCTCTACCAGAAAACTGTTCTTGGGTAAATCCAGAAGATTTTGACCAATACACTTTTCCAGGACCGCAAATGAAAATGTGGGCAGCTTATAAGAAGAGATTTGAAAAAAATTAGGCACTCAGCTGACATGACTACGGTGAAATGTCAGCAAATAAAAAAGTTTGTTTATCCAACGTTTTTTTTACTTTATTAAAAAGGTTATGGTATACTATTTAATGATTCGAGTGTGTTTTCATACTCGTGGTAAAGTAAAAATCTCATCTAAGTTATTTGAGATAAAGAAAGTTGGGTTAGCGATGCATCATCCAAAAGAAGGAGAGTACATCACAATCCAAAGCTATAAACACGACGGCAGTTTACATCGCACGTGGCGAGATACTATGGTACTAAAAACCAGTAATCAATCTTTGATTGGATGCAACGACCATACTTTAGTAACGGAAGCAGATGGTAGAAGATGGGTAACTAGAGAACCTGCTATTCTTTATTTTCATAAAAAATACTGGTTCAACATCATCGCAATGATCCGTGACAATGGAGTATCTTATTATTGCAACCTTGCCTCACCAGCTCTTGTTGATGAAGAAGGGTTAAAATATATTGATTATGATTTAGATATCAAAGTATTTCCAGACGGCGAGAAACGGTTGTTGGATGTAGATGAGTATGAAGACCATAGTCGTAAATGGCAGTATCCTGAAGATATTGATCACATACTAAAAGAAAATGTGAAAATTCTTGTGGACTGGATCAACGAAGGAAAAGGTCCTTTTTCACAGGCCTACATGGACATTTGGTATGAACGGTACCGCCAATTATCACATAAAGAATAGGTCTTTTTGCTGATTGTGAGAGTATTCCAAAAATGGGATAAAAATAGAAACAGGTCATGTCAACGTGAAATTAGTGATGGTGACCTGTTTTTGTATGCTATAATAACAATTGAAATTAAAATTAAGGAGTGAAAAAGTGTGAAAAAGAAAGGCATCTTAATGGTTGTCTTATTGTTTTTTCTCACTGTAGCAGTTGTCTATTTAGGATATAGTTATTCCGATAAACAGCAAGAAGAATTGATACACGCTACTTCAACTGCAGCAGAAAAAGAAGAAACAGCAGACAATGAAGAAGGAACTATTGAAACTGTTGATCCAGCGACTTATGAAGAGAAACGTGAGCAGTTATCCGTTTTGGATTATTTGAAATACATAGGAACACAGAATGAAGAAATAGCCATTGCTTTTTATGGACAATTACCAGAAACAGAATCTTGGACTGGAAACACGGTAAATACCCTAGAAACTGAATTAAATCTGGAGGTTAAAAGCACACTTCTTACAGCATCTGAGACCGATTCATATGAATTGTACATTACAAATAAGGCTCAAGAGTTAGCTGAAACGAATGCTGCAGTAGTGTTCTTTATGATACCAGCGTTGGGAGACCAAGTCCGTGACGTTAGTTTAGAGGATTCAAAAGATTATTTAACACGAAACGTTACTCAAATTCAAGAAGTTCTTCCGGATACTTTAGTAGTACTAGTCTCGCCCCATCCAACTAATAGCGCTGGAAATAGTCTGAATTCTCGTATGTTGGATTACGTTCAATATACGAACAGTGGCATAGAAGCAGCAGAAGAAAATAATATGCCCGTGTTTGATCTGCATGCGGCATATACAGAAAGACTCACAGCAGAAAATATTGAATTAACAACTGTTTTACAAGAAGATGGCACTTTATTAAATTCTCAAGGTGAAGAATTAATGTCTGAACTGTTTATGGAACAGCTAATTGTACCTGTTGACACGACTTCAGGAATACAGTAAAGCGGATAAAAATAAATACACCTAAAAAAGCTTGATTCGGCAATGATTGCCGAATCAAGCTTTTATTGTTCAATGTTTCGAATATTTTCAATCTCTTCGCTTTTTGACCAATCATAGTGTCTATAGCTGGTAACCAATCGATTGAGAAGGATGAGATTTTCTTCATAACTTAGGATATCTGACATGATATGAATAACGGCATTGCTTTCTCCATAATCATCATGCATATAAGACTCCATCTTCGCTTCATTAAAGAATGTACTCATAAATTCTTTTCGAAGGGAAGACTTGTAAGCAATAAAGTTTACGCCTTCAGGGTCAACACGTCCATTAAATTTTAACAATATCTGTTCATGACCGCTCAACAAAACCTCTAACCGTTCGCGAATCAAGATGCGCAAATCAGAAGAGAAATGATTGAACACATTTTCTGAACTGTGTAGTGTCTGTGCTAAATCAAACGCTGAGTTAGTTGTTCTGATCAGTTGTCTGTACACAGCCATTTTACGAAGTCTTCGAATATTTTTTTCTTTAGAAAGTGTAATAGTACTTTCTTCTTTCATCATCGACAGATAATTTTCCATTCGTTTGATTTCAGACTGAATAAATTTTAAATCCTTTTTTAGAATGGTAAATTGTGTATTTTTTCGTACGCTGGCCCGTATCCACTTCATGATCTCAGATGCGGTGTAATCCATTAAATGAAATAACCTTTCTTCGTATCTTGGACGATACAGCAGTGTGTTTACAAGTGTTCCAATAATAATTCCTAATATAGTAGCCAAAACTCGTAAAGCAGCTGCAATAATGAATGAATCAGCTGTGGTAAAACTAATGACAATCAATGTCACCACTGCGTTCCCAATAACATTATCAAATTTTAATTGATGTAATATTGCAATTAAAATGGCTGAAGCAAATCCGACGATCACATAATGTGTTCCAAATAACAGTGTAAAGACAACTGCTACTATACCGCCAATTGTATTTCCTAAGATTCGATTTCGAACTTGCACCCATTGACGCTTAGGGGAAGGCTGCATAGCAAAAATAGCAGCAATACCAGCTAAAATACTGCCTTGTGGAATACCCAAAAGCGGAGGAAGCATCAAAGAAAGCGCAACTGCAAGGCCGGTTTTAAACGTACGAGCACCAATTTTCATTAAAAATGAGTCCCTTCATTTCGTTATAATCATTTCCTATAATTGACCTATTATATCAAAGGTAGACCATTTTGCAAAGGTGTAATTGCAATAATATAATTGGAGCAAAGGAATCTATCTTTATAAAGTTGAAAAAGCTGCATCTATAGCACGTTTTGTTTCATCGATATCTTCTTGAGTATGCATGATCGTAATGTACATTGCTTCGTATTTACTTGGAGCTAAATTGATGCCTTCGTCCAACATAGCCTTAAAGAACTTACCATAGCATTCAGTATCTGTATCAACCGCATCGTTGTAATCTTCTACTTTATGGTCAGTGAAGTAAACTTGTAAAGAGCCGCCGATTTGATTAACGGTTGTTGGAATAGAGTATTTCTCACCAGCCGCTATAAGGGCATCTTTGATTTGTTCAGCAAAATCAGCCATTCTTTCATAAATACCCGGCTCTTGCAGAACTTCTAAACAAGCAATACCTGCTTGCATCGAAAGAGGATTTCCTGCCATGGTACCAGCTTGATAAGCAGGTCCAAGAGGAGCAACAGTGTCCATGATTTCAACAGGACCACCGTAAGCACCAATAGGAAGTCCACCGCCGATAGATTTACCAAAGGCAGTTAAATCAGGGATGACGCCCAGTAAATCTTGTGCAGCTCCATAATGGAAACGGAAATTTGTGATAACTTCATCATAAATGACTAAAGCGCCGTGTTGATGAGTGATTTCATTTACAGCTTCTAAGAAACCAGGTTTTGGAGCAACCATACCAAAATTACCTACGATCGGTTCGACTAAAACAGCCGCTACTTGATTTCCCCATTTGTCCATAACAGCTCTATAGGCTTCGGCATCATTATAAGGAACAGTGATGACTTCTCTTGAAGTTCCGCTTGTCACTCCGCCAGAACTGTTGGTTCCCAATGTAGAAGGACCACTTCCAGCTTCGACCAATACTAAGTCAAAATGTCCATGGTATTGACCAGAGAATTTTACAATCAATTCGCGATTAGTGTAAGCTCTTGCTACACGAACCGTTGTCATCACTGCTTCAGTACCAGAGTTGGTAAATCGCACTTTGTCCATTGAGGGAATCGCGTCCGTTAACATTTGAGCAAATTTAACTTCGTGTTTAGTTGGTGTACCGAATAAAACACCTGTTTCTGCTGCTTTTTGAACGGCTTCCACCACGTGTGGGTGATTGAATCCAGTAATGATAGGGCCGTACGCTGCTAAATAGTCGATATAACGGTTGCCGTCAACATCAAAAAGATAAGCGCCGTCTCCACGTTCCATTGTTACAGGATATCCTCCGCCCACTGCTTTATAAGAACGGCTGGGACTGTTTACTCCTCCTACAATGACTTTTTCTGCTTCTGAACCGATTTGGTTCGATATTGAATGGTCTAACATCATGCTTTTCCTCCTAAGTAATCTATAAGAGATATTATAACTGCTAACATCTGATGCTTTAATCATAGGAGAATTGAACCATTTTTTCAATGTTTAATGTAAAATAAAGATGAAGCAAGGACAAGAAAACGATTTCATTGAATAAGAGCAGATGATTTTCTAAAAAAAGAATAAAAGGAGAAATAATAGTATGTTTAATTTTATAGTAACGGGACCCCAGATGAAGGCTATTGACCAATACACGATTGAAAAAATCGGTATTCCTTCAATGGTATTAATGGAAAGAGCCGCATTGCATGTGCAAGACTGTGTAGAAAAAAATATTCATCCAAAACAATCTATCGCTGTAATTTGTGGGATGGGAAACAACGGAGCTGATGGTGTAGCTGTTGGTCGAATGTTGTTTCTGAAAGGGTACAGAGTTGCGGTCTATTTAGTTGGCAATGTATCTAAATCATCTGTCGAGATGAAGCAGCAATTGAAGATAGCTCAAAATATCGGCATGCCTTATTTTACAAAAACAGTACCGGAAACTAGTCAATATGCTGTTCTTATTGATGCTTTGTTCGGTATCGGATTGAATAAGCCGGTAAAAGGGGAATATTTAAACTGGATAAGATTTATAAATCAGCACAAAGGGGTGGTCTTTTCTGTAGATGTTCCTTCAGGATTATCAGCTACGAATGGAGAAGTGTTAGGTGCTGCAGTTCAAGCAGACTACACGATTACATTTGGATTGATGAAGTATGGTCTTACGAATGAAAATGGAAAGTCATATGCTGGAGAAGTAGTGGTTGGTGATATTGGGTACCCTGAAAAAGCAGTTCGGAAGATTTTAATGAGAAAAGTTTAGCATCAATGTTGAATTCTAGTTGCATTTGCAAAAAATAATGGGTATCATAACAAGAAGCGGATTATTAATTAAGAATGATTTTAATGTAAGTTATAGGAGGGAAAGCCATGGGTATGAGTCAACGAGTTGCTCAATCCATTGATAGATTAAAAGCTAACCATATACGCATCACACCACAACGCTATGGAGTCTTAGAATATTTGATTGAAAATGATAATCATCCTACTGCTGATGAAATTTATAAAGCCTTGTCAGATAAATTTCCTAGTATGAGCGTAGCGACTGTTTACAATAATTTGCGTTTATTTACAAAAATTGGATTTGTAAAAGAAATGAAATTTGGAGATGCTTCAAGCAGATTTGATTTTGCAACAACAGAGCATTATCATGCCATTTGTGAAAACTGCGGAAAAGTAGAAGATGTTTATTACCCTGGTTTAGAAGACGTGGAAAAGGTTACCGCAGAACTGACAGGTTTTAAAGTTTCGAATCATAGGCTGGAAATTTATGGATTGTGTACAGAATGTCAAAAATTAGAATCTTGATAGACTGAAAATATGTAGAAACCTTGAACGGAATGAGTGTTCTGAGGTTTCTATTTTTGTTTTCCAGTTGTCTTTTGCGAAAATAAAAGGGATAATGAACACTATAGACGTAAAAATGAGGTAACGTTAAAGTTGTGAATGAAAGGGGATACAGCACGGTATGGCAACTTTAAATGATGTTGCAAAGAAAGCAAATGTTTCAAAAATGACTGTTTCTCGAGTCATCAATCATCCCGAACAAGTAACAGATGAATTAAAAACATTGGTGATTCAAGCTATGAAAGAGTTGAATTATCGGCCACATACAGCAGCTAAAGCATTAGTAAATAACCGGACTTTGGTAATTAAATTCTTTATTTTGGAAAAAATGAGTACGACTGAGCCTTATTATATGAACTTATTAACTGGAATTGCCAAAGGTTTAGAGGAGGAGCAATATTCATTGCAGTTGGTAACACAGAATAATTTTGATATCGGGTTATGTGATGGGTACATTATGACAGGTGTACGTCAAAAAGATTATGAGTGGATAAGCGGAGCAACTAAACCGGTTGTTTTATTTGGTGAGAATGACCGTGGATATGATTTTATAGATACCGATAATAAAAAAGGTGTAGAAATGGCTACACAATATGCGCTGGATTTAGGGTATGAAGATATTGTCTACATAGGAATAGACATTAACGAAAAATTTGAAAAGTCTCGTGAGGCGGGATACAAAAAAATTCTCAGTGAGAACGATAGAGATACCCGTATTTTTCGTTTTAAGAACCATTCTTCTCTTGCTGCGCAGTTTATGGAAGAAAATTGGGGCTTGTTTAAACCGAATACCGCTTTCATTTGCAGTTCAGATCGTTTAGCATTAGGTATTGAAAGAGGCATTTTAAAAAGGAATGGCGATATTCCTGATGATTATGGGATAATAGGTCACGATGGAGTATTTTTAGACCAAATTGCTTACCCGCGTTTAACGACTGTAAAGCAGCCGGTTATCGAAATGGGAGTAGCTTGTGCGAAAATGATTTTAAAGAAGATTTCAGAAAAAGGGAAGTCTCAAGGAAATCAGCTCTTTCAATCTACTCTAGTTGAACGAGAATCTACCCGAGCAGCGGCGAAAAAGAAGTAAGTTTCAGAATAGTAGATTGATGGAGAAAACAAGTTTGGAGGATCATGTCCTCGGCTTGTTTTTTTTGGTTAAAGGCCAGGTTTTTATCAAAACAACGGATAATATTATATTTAAAAAACTTAGGTGTAGTTTGTCTGCCTTACAATATGGCTCATAAACAGACAATAGTTACTCAATAGCACTCCTGCCAAGAATAGAAGCGAAGTGAGTTAGTAAAAACACCTATTTTCTTCGCTTCTATATGGCTTTGCAATATTTAACATGGGTAATAAACACTAAATGACTATTTTATTTTAAACCTTTTGGTAACTCATTTCTAGAAATTGGTGCGGACCTCTAAAAGTTAGAGTTTTATTATGCAGCGAATTGGCCGGTTTGACTTTGGTTGACAAACTCAAACCAGCCAGTTTTACTTTTGATTGAATAGGGTTATACCATTCGATGTATTCCCTAGATTCATAGCTTATCTTGGTACTGTCAGCCTTGAGATGATGTTTATTCGTCAAGTGAGCAGTGGATTATATCTCACTTGACGAATAAAGTAGGTTTACTCATCAAGTGAACATTAAATTAAGCCTCACTAGAAGAATAAAGCGGGTTTACTCATCAAGTGGCATTAAATGAAGTTCTCACTTGAAGAATAAAGTAGGTTCAGACATCAAGTGAACGTTAAATTAAGACTCACTAGACTAATAATCTAAAACAACAGCGCCACTGGCTGGCTCAGGCTCATTCTTTTTCTATCTAGAAAGCGTTTAAGGATAGAATGATGAGAAGTTACCTGTTTCTTCGTTAAGAAAAGATAAACTAAAAGATTCTTTAGATATTCTTGAACCGCTTTTCTCTTTAAATGATTTATTATACTCTGCCATAAAAAAGGACCCTCGAAAATCAGATTTTACTCTAATTTTTGAGGGCCGCTATCTTTGGCTCAGTCCAATCGCTTTCCATAAGCAATCCTATGGCGGGAAAAGTTTCTTTACTAACTCTAGAGGATGAAGATCCTTCTATTTTGTATGGAGAACTAAACGCCTTATTCCGCGCTCTTTATAGTTCCTTGCAGATAGAATTCTTTGCGATCGGTTTCGGGAACCATACTTCCGCCTGTTGCCCATGCGATGTGTGTAGCTTGAGACATTTTGTTGGTTAACTGGTTTGCTGCTAGATATTCTTGGCCTTCCGGTGTAGCAAATAAGCGGGCTGCTCCTGGTATTCCGGCAACTGCCGCCGGTTCTAGAAAGATACTTTCGTTGTCCGCTAAAGAAGCTAGTAAGTGATACGTTTCCTCGTCTCGAACAGTATAAGATCCGCTAAAGAAATTTTCCATTACCTTTGCTACAAAGCCTGAAGTACGTGGAACTGCAAGGCCATCTGCACAAGTATGCCCATCAATACCAAAATCCTTCACGGAGACTCCATCGTATTGTTGAGTCACTAATCCCACTAACATAGAAGGGGTATGTGTCGGTTCTGCAAAGAAACAATGAACATAATCTCCATATACTTGTTTCAAACCAAAAGTGATTCCGCCAGGACTGCCTCCGATTCCGCATGGAAGGTACACGAATAATGGGTGGTTCTCATCAACCAAGACACCTTTATTTTCTAATTGCACTTTTAGCCGATTTCCGGCAACAGTGTAGCCTAAGAACAAGTCTATTGAGTGTTCATCATCCACAAAATAAGAAGCAGGATCTGCTTTTGATTCCGCACGACCTTGTTCCACTGCTTGTGTAAAATCTGATTCGTGTTCAATAACGGTAACGCCACGAGAGCGAAGAAAATCTTTTTTCCATTTCTTAGCTTCAACAGACATATGAACCGTCACTTCAAATCCAAGTTTGGCTCCGACTGTTCCTACGCTGATGCCTAAATTACCAGTCGTTCCTACAGCAATTTTGTGTTTAGCAAAAAAGTCTTTGAATTCATCACTAGCAAAAACAGCGTAGTCTTCCTCAAACGAGGGCAGCAAGCCGTTTTCTAAGGCAATTGTTTCAGCATGTTTCAATACTTCGTAAATAGCTCCGCGAGCTTTGATGGTTCCAGCTATAGGCAATGTATCATCTCGTTTCAACAAAAAATTTCCTTGAATCCGAGTATTGGTTTGTTTTTCCAGTATTTTTTTCATCTCTATGATAGGAGTCAACTCAGATTCGATAATACCGTTGGTTGGCTCTGTTTCAGGAAAAGCGATTTTTAAATAAGAAGCAAATCTGTCTAAACGAGCTTCTGCATCATCGATATCCTGTTTTGTGTAAACCACCTGTTTATTGGCTTCTATAAACTCTTTTTTATTGGGATTGATCCAAAAAATTTCATTTGTTTGTATGATCTCTTTCATTAAAGGTGTGGATTCGATCCATTGAGGCAATGTTTTGCCTGCAACGATTTTTTCCTTCATGTAAATACCTCCCCGAGTTGCACTATTCACTTCAAAAATACATACATAACAATAGCATAATCACAAAATAATTACTAGCAAATAAAGCGATATTCCGCGTAAAATCAACTGTTTTGTCCATTTGGTGAAATAGTAGAGACAGGTTTGGAAATCTAACTTAAAAAATAAAGGCATCCATTATAAAAAGAATAAGACGAGAAAAAAATTTGTTATCGGTAACAGTTTTTTAAGCCTTGTAAGTGCTTTCTAATTTCGTTAATCTTAAGGAGAAGAAATGCGATGGTTTTTTGTACAGAAAGGGAGCAAGATTAGATGGAAGAAAAGTGGTGGCAACAAGCAATCGTGTACCAAATTTATCCAGGCAGTTTTCAAGATACAGGTAAGAATGGATTAGGCGATTTACGAGGAATCATCAATCGATTAAAATACATTCAATCATTAGGCGTGACTGTTATCTGGCTGAATCCTATATTTGAATCGCCATATGTAGACAATGGTTATGATGTATCAGACTATTATGCAATAGATCCTGTTTTTGGTACGATGGAAGAGGTAGATGAACTACTGACAGAAGCACACAAACTTGGATTGAAAGTTATTTTTGATTTGGTTCTCAATCACACCTCTGACCAGCACCCTTGGTTTCAAGAAGCGTTAAAAGGGCGAGATAACCCATACCGTGATTTTTACATTTGGAGCGATCCAAGACCAGGTGGTCAATTGCCGAATAACTGGGCTTCTTTTTTTGGAGGGTCTGTTTGGGAAAAAGAACCTATAGGAGATCAATTTTATTTTCACTTGTTTGCTAAGGAAATGCCGGATTTAAATTGGAACAATGAAGCTGTTCAGCGGGAAATTGTCAAAATAGCTGAATACTGGCTGGATAAAGGAGTAGATGGCTTTCGACTGGATGCCTTTATTCATTTAGACAAAGCAGAAGGATTTCCTGATGTTGAAGCTGAAGAAGGGGAAATTGTCTTAGCTGAAGAATATTATTCTAATTTAGAAAATGTAACAGACTATATCGCAGATGTAGCCCGTGTTTTGCGTAAGAAAAAGCCCGATATTTTTATATTGGGAGAAGCTGCTTCAGCAGATGTTGAAATGGCAAGAAGATATTCGGATCCAAAAAATGAGGCTTGTGATACGGTTGTTTCATTTCGGTTCTTTCCTATGGATGAATCGCATAAAGATCCCCGATTGCCGTTCAATATGCAAAAAGACCAATTAGATATTGCAGCGTTTAAAGAGATCATGACTGATTTTCAAAACGGACTGGAAGATATCGGCGGACCAACGTTGTACTGGAACAATCATGATATGGCTCGTATGGTTTCGCGGTTTGGAGATGTGGAAAACGGGAGAGACAATAGTGTGAAGATGCTGGCAACATTGATGTATCTCCAAAAAGGCATTCCGATTTTGTTAAATGGGGAAGAAATCGGAATGAAGGATTTAGAGCAATCTTCCCTAGATGATTTCAAATTGCCGAATGAACAATTTTTTCGTGAAAAAGCTTTGGAATTAGGGTATTCAGAGGACTTTGTTCTGCATCAGCTGAACGCTAAGAGTATCAATGCCAGCCGCGGGGTAATGCAGTGGGATACTAGTGAATATGCAGGGTTCTCTACCGTTCCACCATGGAGTGGCGTGAATATTGAACCGAGTTATACTGTAGAGATGCAAGAAAAAAATGAGTTTAGTATTTTAAATTATTATCGACAATTATTGAAATACAAAAAGACTCCTTTATTTACCAAAGGACAGTTCCGGTTGCTGGAAACGAATCATCAACTCTATTGTTATGAACGACAATTAGGAGATTTAACTGCTATAGTTTGTTGCAACTTTGATTCTCAAGAAGCAACTTTTATAGACACAAGGTTAACTAAATTTGCTTACAATGTATTGATAGCAAATGAAAACAATCGAGTTGAAACCGACAAAATTATTCTTGCTCCTCATGGAGCCATAGTTATTGTATTTGATAAAGGAACAAATGATTAAAAATTAGAAATGAGGATTTATGAATGGACACATCAGCACTTCTTCATCGACCAGATAGCGAATACGCGTATTTGTATGATGACAACCAATTTAATATTCGCTTGCGTACCAAAGCTGGCGAAGCAGAAAAAATCAGCTTGATCAGCGGAGATAATTACGCTTATAAAAGAGAAGAATGGAAAGAAAACGAACAACCAATGCAATTGATTGCACGGACAAATATTCATGATTTCTGGGGAATTGTAGCTTCTGCCCCTCATAATCGATTGTCTTATGCCTTTCATATCACAGGTAAAGACGGAATTGAAATATTGTATTCCGATAGAGGGGTGTACCCTTATGATGATTGGTACATGGAGAATATCAACAGTTTCTTCAGAATGCCGTATTTTCATGAAATCGACCGTGTTGGCACACCTAGTTGGGCTAAGAAAACGATCTGGTATCAAATTTTTCCAGAGCGTTTTGCAAATGGAGACCCTTCAAACGATCCGGAAAATGTTTTGGAATGGGGCGGGAAGAAGCGCCCTGGACGAGATGATTTTTATGGCGGAGACTTGCAAGGTGTCCTGGACCATCTGGATTATCTAGTTGATTTAGGGATCAATGGCATCTATTTTACTCCAGTCTTCAAAGCTCCATCGAATCATAAATATGATACAGTCGATTATTTTGAGGTGGATCCTCATTTTGGGGATAAGCAGCTATTTAAAACAGTTGTAGAAGAAGCACATAAACGCGGCATACGTGTAATGCTGGATGCGGTATTCAATCATATTGGGATGTCTTCTTATCAATGGCAAGATGTCTTGGACAAACAAGAAGCTTCTGAATACGTGGATTGGTTCCATATCAAAGAGTTTCCAGTGAAGTCTCTGGAAGGATTGACAGCTGATGAATTGGAATTTATGGGACCTTTGAACTACCATACGTTTGCTTTCACAGGTCATATGCCTAAATTAAACACATCGAATCCAGCTGTACAAAAGTATTTATTAAACATTGCTACTTACTGGGTACGCGAGTTTGGTATCGATGCGTGGCGTTTAGACGTAGCCAATGAAGTCGACCATCATTTCTGGAAGAGATTTAACCGAGCGGTACGCAAAGTCAATCCTGATATTTATATCTTGGGAGAGATTTGGCATTCTTCACAAAGTTGGTTGCAAGGAGACGAATTTCACGCCGTAATGAATTATGCATTTACAGAGCAAATTGAAGATTTCTTTACGAACAAATCCAGCTCAGCCGTAAAATTGGTTTCAGGTTTGAATGAGCAATTGATGCTGTACCGAAGACAAACCAATGAAGTGATGTTCAATATGCTGGATTCTCATGATACACCACGGTTATTAACCACAGCCAATGGAAACAAGCAAGTTGCAAAAGCTGAATTAACGTTTATGTTTGCGCAATCGGGATCTCCGTGTATTTATTATGGAACCGAAGTAGGGTTGGAAGGTTACAATGATCCGGATAACCGTAAATGCATGATCTGGGATGAAGAAGAGCGAGACATGGATATGTTTTACTTTATGAAAGACTTGATTGGTTTTAGAAAACAACATCAAAACTTATTGAGTTTTGGCAATACAGACTGGCATGATATCCGAGAAGGAGAGCGCGTTGTCGGATTTAAGAAGAGTTATCAAGGAACAGAATTGTATGGTTATTTTAATCAAGGGGAAGAAACGCTGACGTTGAAATACCATCAAGAGCCTGTACCTGTGTTTAGAAATTTAGCTTCTGTGCGCGCAAACACCATTCGAATTAAAAATAATGGATTTATTTTGTTTACATTAGGCGAAGAAGTAAAATTGGATGAAGAAAATTACCAAGAGTATTAATTGATGAATGAGCTGGAATCCTTAAGAGGTTATCAAGGATTCCAGCTCATTTTTAAGTGATAAACACTTTTTCGGAGTGTACCAATCAACACGAGGAATTGCTTTATATAGTAAAAGCTTGTTTGTATAGAGAATAAACTTCTATCCAATGGCTGCAGGTATTCTGTTACCGGTAACAGAAAGAAAACGTTTGCAATAAAGCGTAACATTCGTAATAATAAGAGTGTACTTAAAAAAAGGTTTAAGGAGGCAATATATTATGAACCAAAAAAGATTCAAAAAATACTTAATGGGTGTTGTTTCTGCCAGTGCATTAATCTTAGCGGCTTGTGGAGGAGGAGAACCTGCTGAAAGCACAAACGATACGGACTCATCTGAGCAAGGTGGAGCTGCAAATTTTGAAGGAACGACTTTAAAAGTTACTATTGATCCAATGTATACAGAATTTGTCAATGGCATCTCATCTGCATTTGAAGAAGAAACAGGTGCTACAATCGAAGTAGAAGAAAAAGATATGTTTGAAACGTTAGAAGCATTACCTCTAGATGGTCCAGCCGGATTATCACCTGATGTTATGCTGGCACCATATGACAGAATCGGCGGACTTGGTCAACAAGGACATTTAGCTGAATATACGTTGCCAGATGATGATCGTTATGATGAAACAGATGAGCAACAAGTGACGATGAACGATACGATCTATGGTGCACCATTTGTTATCGAATCAATGGTATTGTATTACAATACTGATTTATTAGAAACAGCTCCAACAACCTTCGAAGAATTGGAAGCGTTGACAGAAGACGAGCAATTTGCTTATGAAGGTGAAGCAGGCAAGAGTGTAGCTTTCTTGGCGAATTGGGTTGACTTCTACAACTCTTATGGTTTATTGAATGGATTTGGCGGATATGTATTCGGTGCGGACGGTACTGATCCAACAGATATCGGATTAAATACACCTGAAGCTATCGAAGGAATCGAATACGCAACGGACTGGTTCCAAAATACATGGCCACAAGGAATGCTGGATGTAACAACTGCTGGTAACTTTATTGATGAACAATTTACAACAGGTGCTGCAGGTGCAGTCATCAATGGACCTTGGGCAGCGTCTAGTTACAATGAATCAGATGTTAACGTAGGTGTAACAACTGTTCCTACATTGCCAAACGGAGAAGAATATCAACCGTTTGCTGGAGGTAAAGGTTGGGTCGTTAGTGAATACTCTGAAAATGCTGAATTAGGACAAGCATTCTTAGATTTCGTAACGAACGAAGAAAACATGGAAGCTTTGTACTCAGAATACACAAACGAAGTTCCGGCTAACCAAATGGTAAGACAAACGATTATTGATGCTGATGAAGATGAATTAGCAATGGCTGTTGTCAACCAATACAACGTTTCTTCTCCAATGCCAAACATCCCAGAAATGGCTGAAGTTTGGGTCGGTGCTGAAACAATGATGTTTGATGCAGGATCTGGCAATAAAACAGCTGAAGAATCAGCTAATGATTCTGTAGAAGTTATCCAACAAAATATTGAACAAAAATATTAATGGATAGTTTAGCAGCCTAGATAAGAGCTTGTTTTCGGCAGAGATGATTCACTTGATCTCTGCCGATAATTTTTAAAAGGAGATGAATAATTGTGGAGACTAAAGGAAAAAACAAGAAAAAAGTACACTACTCTCCAGAAGATGAAAAACAAATCAAAACAGCAGGTGTTTTCTCAATTATTCCAGGGTTAGGGCAATTCTATAATAAACAGTATTTTAAAGGGGTCCTATTCTTTGGGTTCTTTCTGTTATTTTTAATTGAAATGATTCTATTCGGTTTTGAAGCTTTTCAAAATTTGATTACCTTGGGATCTGTACCACGAGAAGACCATTCGCTATTTTTGATGATTCAAGGGACACTGCAAATTCTACTGACCCTAATCTTTCTGGTTTTCTATACGGCTAATATCAGCGATGCCAGACGTGTCGCTAAATTGAAGATCTTGACTCCGGGAAAAGTGAATTATTCCGTAAAAGCCGTGTTGTTAAACACTTGGAACAATGGATTTGCTTACTTATTGACCATTCCGGCTTATATCTTAATGATTTTTACCATCGTCTTTCCGGTATTAGTAACGATTTTTATAGCTTTTACGAATTACGACTTTTACCATATTCCGCCTGCTACATTGATTGATTGGGTAGGATTTGAGAATTTCACTTCCATCTTTACTTTAAGCACCTATCGGGATTCATTTGGGGCTGTATTTGGATGGACAGTAATATGGACACTCTCCGCCACTACATTGCAAATCATTATTGGTATTTTTGCAGCTATTGTTATGCACCAACCCTTTATTAAATTTAAGCGGATCTTCGGTGTTATTTTGCTATTGCCATGGGCAGTTCCAGCATTTATCACGATTCTATCTTTTTCAAATATGTTCAATGACAGTGCTGGTGCCATTAACACACAAGTGATTCCATTACTGAATCATTTACCATTCATAGATATCTCAGCTATTTCGTGGAAGACAGATCCTTTCTGGACAAAATTAGCTATTATTTCCATTCAAGGATGGCTTGGATTCCCTTATATTTACGTGTTGACTTCCGGTATTTTACAATCTATCCCAGATGACTGGTATGAAGCTTCTATTATAGATGGGGCAAGTGCTATTCAAAAGTTTCGATTTATTACCTTACCGCAGATTTTTGCTGTAGCCGCACCAGTCTTTATTACTCAGTACACTTTTAACTTTAACAACTTCTCCATGATCTACCTATTCAACGAAGGGGGTCCAGGAAGTGTTGGTTCAGGTGCAGGGGCGACAGATATCTTGATTTCGTGGATCTACAAATTAACGACCGGTACTTCTCCGCAATACAATATCGCGTCAGCCATTACCTTAATCATTTCAGCGGTTGTCATCTTTGTGTCCTTATTAGTCTTTAAACGGACTCGGGCATTTGAAATGGAGGATTAAGCTATGCAAAAGACAAAAAAAGTAAGAACTCAAAAAAACAAACGTATATGGGGACAAGTTTTCACTTATCTATTTTTGATCTTTATGTCCGTAATCATTATTTATCCATTATTGATCACAGTGACATCAGCTTTCAAACCAGGCAATTTATTAGCCTTTAGACTAGACCTTAATTTTGAATGGACATTAAGCAACTTCAGTCGTTTGTTCAACGAGACCCAATATGGTCAGTGGTACATGAATACCTTGAAAGTAGCTTTGATGGCCATGCTGGTGCAAGTTGCTGCAGTGACATTGTCCGGATTTGCTTACAGCCGTTACCGCTTTATTGGACGTAAAGTAACGTTGAAATTCTTTTTGATCATCCAAATGGTACCTACAACAGCTGCTTTAACTGCTTTTTATGTTATGGCTCTACTAGTGGGTGGGTTAGACCAACATTGGTTCTTGATTCTTGTGTACATTGGAGGAGGAATTCCGATGAATACATGGTTGATGAAAGGCTACTTCGACACGGTACCGCTTGATTTAGATGAGTCCGCCCGCTTAGACGGGGCAGGCCATTTTCGTATTTTCTGGCAAATCATTATGCCTCTTGTTCGTCCAATGATAGCTGTACAAGCATTATGGGCTTTTATGAATCCATTCGGCGAATACATGCTGGCTAGATTCTTATTGCGTTCGACAGAAAATTATACCGTAGCGATTGGTTTGCAGACGTTTATCAATAATCCGCAAAATCAACAAGTGGCTCTCTTTTCAGCAGGGGCTATCTTAATCGCTGTACCAATTTCCATCTTGTTCTTCTATTTGCAAAAGAGCTTTGTTACTGGCTTGACGGCTGGAGGAACAAAAGGATAAACGAATGAAATTAAAGAAGGAAGTGAGAAGGTAAAGTGAAAACAGATGTATTTCCTTTAAATTATTTTAAAAATATATGGACACCCAAACAGATTATTCAACAAAATAATTCTTTTAACTGGTTTCAATTGATCATTGTTCTATTATTCTTAAATGGATTAATGATTATCCCAGTAAGTTTAAACTATGCAAAAATGGAGACTTTTTCTGTCCAAAACACTTTTCCAGAAACTTTCCAAATGATAGATCAAACAGTAGTGGATAATATGAAGGAAGCTGCTTTTGCTTCAGGCGAAATGAACTTAGATGAATCCTTTCGTATTCAAACCGATAATGGAGTGGTAGCTGCAGGTTTAACGGAACAAGAAGCAGCTCAAACGTTACAAGAAGACGGCAGTGTCTTGCTGTTTTTAAAAAATGAACTGCAGCTGCGTGAAAAGGATCAATCCGTTTCGATAGTGCCTTACACAAAAGAATTTGATTTAACAGCTGCAACAACGATAGCAGAATTTCAAGATGCTGTTTCTCAACAATGGTTTATTAAAAATCAAACGTTTGTCATTGCTGCATTTTCCGCCATTTTATTTGCATTGCTGTTGACTGAATTAAGTTTGCTGGTATTTGGGGCAGCTTTCTTCTTATATATAGCTTCGAAAAATAAGCAAACAAGTGGTCGAAAACCCTATAAGAAATCTGTTGCTACTGTGTTATATGCTGCAGGTGTGCCTTCTATAGCAGCTATGGTCGTTGGATTGATTGAATTTAATGTCATCACGATGATGACAATTCAATCTGTAGGCTTGATCGGATACATCTGGTTCATTTACTATCACAACCGAATAAACGAAATCAAAGCACAAAAAGCTGCTAAAGCGCAAACAACATAAATTCATTATTAATCTAGTGGGAGAGAGATACATGAAAAGACTATTTGATATAGATCCATGGAAAGTAAAAACAACTGTTCTGGACAAACAAAACAAACGGCTGCAAGAAAGTTTGACGTCAATTGGAAATGGCTATATGGGAATGCGAGGCAACTTTGAAGAAGGTTTCTCTGGAGACACTCACATCGGAACTTATTTAGCAGGAGTCTGGTATCCGGATAAGACACGTGTCGGCTGGTGGAAAATCGGGTATCCAGAATATTTCGGGAAAGTGATCAATGCTACTAATTTCACTCCAGTAAATGTGTATATCAATGAACACAAAGTAGACTTGGCAGTTGACACAGTAAAGGATTTTGAACTTTCTCTTGATATGAAGGAGGGAATTTTAAGACGCAGTTATGTATGGAGTAAAGGAGAAACCGAGGTTCGTCTTACCTTTAAACGATTTGTGAGCATCGTTCAAAAAGAGTTGGCGGTTATTGAAGTACAAGCTGAAGTGTTAAAAGGGAGGGCTTCTGTTCGCTATGTTTCATATTTAGATGGAAATGTAGAGAATGAGGACAGCAATTATGAAGAAAAATTTTGGTTGGAACGACAACGAGAAACAGGTAAACAATGTTATTTAACAACCGAAACAATTGAAAATCCATTTGGCACGGAACAATTTACGGTAACAACTATGATGCAAAATCTAGCTTCCGGGTATAGTCATCGTGAATCTCGTGACCAACATATGCTGGTCTCTGAAAATTTGACTTTTGAAGTAGCTCAAGGAGAAACGGCCACACTGACTAAATTAGTCAGTGTGGTGACCAGTCGTGATATAGAAGCAGAACAGCAAGCACATGCAGCAAAAGAGCTCATCCAGAACGCTGTAGAAAAAGGGCTGAAACAAATAGAAGCGGAACATACTGAAGCATGGAGTGAACGATGGAGCAAGTCGGATGTGCGTATTGAAGGTGATAATGAAAGCCAACAAGGTATTCGATTTAATATATTCCAATTGTTCTCCACCTATTATGGAACAGACTCGCGGTTGAATATTGGTCCAAAAGGATTTACAGGAGAAAAATATGGCGGTGCCACTTATTGGGATACAGAGGCTTTCATTCTGCCAATGTACCTATCTACATCAGATAAGGAAGTCTCAGAACAACTGCTTGAGTATCGACACAATCAACTTTCAGGAGCTTACCATAATGCTCGCCAACAAGGATTGAAAGGTGCGCTTTTTCCAATGGTCACATTTAATGGGATTGAGAGCCATAATGAATGGGAGATCACATTTGAAGAAATCCATCGGAACGGCACCATTGCTTACGCCATTTACAATTACACTAATTACACAGGTGATGACGCTTATCTGGTTCAAAAAGGGATCGATATATTAGTCGGCATTTCTCGTTTTTGGGCAGACCGTGTTCATTTTTCAAAACGACGTCAACAGTATATGATTCATGGAGTAACGGGTCCAAACGAATATGAAAATAATGTTAACAATAATTGGTACACGAATAAAATGGCAACATGGGTACTGCGCTATACTCTGGAAAGCTTATCTAAAGTGACGGAGGCTAAGCTAGCCGAATTAAAAGTCACTGAAGCCGAAAAAGCACACTGGGATGATATTATTCAACGCATGTATTATCCTTATGATGAAACATTAGGGGTTTTTGTCCAGCATGACACTTTCTTAGACAAAGATCTGCGAACGGTTGATTCTTTAACTCCTGAAGAAAGACCCATCAATCAAAACTGGTCGTGGGATAAAATATTACGATCCCCGTTCATTAAACAAGCAGATGTTCTGCAAGGGTTGTATTATTTGAATCATGAGTTTTCTATAGAAGAAAAAGAACGCAACTTTGATTTTTATGAGCCCATGACTGTCCATGAATCTTCTCTATCAGCAGCAATTCATGCTGTGTTAGCTGCTGAATTGGGAAAAACGGAAAAAGCAGTTGAACTATACGCTCGGACAGCGCGCTTAGATTTGGATAATTACAATAATGATACAGAAGATGGCTTGCACATTACTTCGATGAGTGGAGGATGGTTAGCTATTGTTCATGGATTTGCTGGAATGAGGACAGCAAATGGAGAATTAATGTTTAAACCTTTCTGTCCTAAAAACTGGGACAAGTATAGCTTTTTAGTCAAATACCGCGGCTGCTTGCTGGATATTCAAGTAGATCAAGAAAGAGTAACCGTGGTTTTGAAAGAAGGAGAATCGTTAGAATTCAGATTATACGGAGAAAAAGTTCTTTTAGATGAAAGTGTAACAGTGCCTTTAAAATTTGATGCTCACTAATCATCAATAGTTTCTACTAAATAAGAGCCGCTCTTCAACTGAGTGGCTCTTATTTGGGTTTTCTCTAGTTAAATCAATCTAGTCATAAGCTGAAAGAACGGAATCAATTGAAAAATACTTGTCCGACGATTACAGATTTATTGTGAAATCACCAGTTCCACAAAACCCGAAGAGATATGAAAGTAGGAAAGGACAACGAGTTTTTGCAAAATATTCGGATGAACAGCAGCTACTTGGAAGTCATAAAAACGAACAAAGGATATGGATTAATAAAAAAGCAACGTTAAATTGTATATATATTCGGTACGTTAAGAATCTATAAAAAGGAAAAAGTTCGCTTTTTGAAAGTTTGTAAAATTTAGGAGAATAAATGGTTGACCAAAGACCCTAAACTTGATATAGTATTAAATGTCGTCAGGTTGGACTTGTAAGAGTTTACTAAACGAGTGGACAACTTTTTTAAAAATGGTTATTGACAGAATAGTTAAAATATTGTAAACTCATAAGAGTCAGTAAGTTCACACGAACTGCTTTTCATCCAATGGATAAATATCCATTGCGAAGAAAAAATATTCAAAAACTAATTGACAAACAAGTGATAACCTGATATGATAATCAAGTCGCTGGACGAGAAGAATTGAAAAAAGTTTTGAAAAAACTTGACTTTGGAATCGTACAGTGATAGTATTAAGAAGTTGTCGCTGAGACAACGCAAATGAAATTAGACCTTTGAAAACTAAACAAAGTAAGACGAACCAAACGTGTAAGGAAGTTTTGGCAAGTGCCAAAACAAACAAATTAGTGAATATTTATTCGCTAGCAATCAATTAATGAGCTACAAGCA